>CAYXGU010000011.1:4127-18415 GCA_964464645.1 uncultured Candidatus Saccharibacteria bacterium | reverse complement strand
CAATCCAGAGTAACTGTTTTATCTAAATTAACAGGTTAGTGTTCACCTTGAGTCTCTTTGGTGGAGGAAATCTCCAGTATTATTGATACTTGCGTTATAAATTAGCGAATTTTCTGCTTCTTCGCCGTAGTAAATGGCACGGAATATTATTTGGAACATAATAGTTGATTAAAATAGTAAATAATTATCCAATACCCGCTATCTGGACCAAAGATTTTTGGAAAGTGTGGCAAACTATAAATCAGAGAAACTACGACGTGGTAACCAGCCATACGCGTTTTTTTGCAAGCTCACTTCTCCCATTTTTTGCGTCTAAAAGATATAAAAAATGGATACACATCGAACATGGTAGCGCGTATGTTAATGTGGGTAACATTTTGGTAAATTGGATTTCTGTCTTATACGACAACACGGCTGGGCGCCTCATTTTTAAAAGGTGTGATGAATTAGTAGTTATATCAATTGCAGGCAAGGAGTTTGTCAAAAAGTTTACAAATAGAGAAACTAAATTAATTTATCGCGGGTTGGATTTTGAATATATAGATAGCATTAAATCAAACCTAGACACATTAAAAGACCACGAAATAAAGCTTGGGTCGCTTGGGAGACTGTACAAACAAAAAAATTTTGATCTTGCTATTAAAGCTTTTGCTGACTTAAATCCACCGAACTGTACGTATTACATTGCCGGTGCTGGTCCTGAATACACCGAGCTAAATAAACTTGTGTCCAAAAATGTAGTGTTGCTGGGCGAACTTACACACAACCAAGCAATTGCGTTTCTTAAAAATATAGATATTTACCTGCACTGTTCCGGCAAGGGAGGAGGAGTAGGCACAGCACTACTTGAAGCAATGTATTGTGAAAAATTAGTTGTATGTACGCCGTATGAAGGTACGGAAGATGTTATGACAAGTAGCAGGGGTATTATATTACAAGCGAGTACAAAATCTGCCTTGCAAAGTGGAATTGAAAGTGCGCTTGCTGAATTTTCTACATCAAACACCAAAGGTGCTCAGGCAAGGGAATACGTGCAAAATGAGTTTACCTGGGAAAAATGTGTTGCGGCATATGATAAGCTTTTTAGGTCGATTGCGTAATTTGACCCAAACGGCCATTAGTAAACTCTTCGTGCCACATATTAAACATCAACATTGTCCAGATTATGTAAGTGTTGTCTTCGGTTCCTTCAAAGTGCGCGTTGCATAGCTTTTTCACTACATCGGCATCTAAGTAATGGTGTTTATGGTAGTTAAGCACATATTGCTCTACAAGTGGTTTTAACTCACTTCTAAAATAATGCTTAAGCGGTATACTAAACCCCATTTTTTTTCGGTACAGTAAGTCCTTTGGCAAATACTGCTCAAAGTGTTTTTTCATGAATTTTTTGCCGGAGTACAGCCCGAATTTTTGCCGTGGTGGTATTCCAAGGCCTATTTCGAGTAACTCTCTTGTAAGATAAGGGTTTCTAACCTCAAGTCCATAAGCCATACTGGCGCGATCAACTTTTACCAGAATGTCTTCCAGCAAATAGTTTTCGATATCGGTAAGCTGAACGTTTACTGGAAATCTGTGCTTCTTAAAGTATTCTTCATAAATTTTTACTGGAAATTCCCTTCCGGTAAGTTTTACAAATGTTTCGTTGTCAGTATTAGAAAGTAGCTTCATGTATCTTACATGCGAAAAGCCTCCATACTCATAGTCTAGAAATTTTTGCAGTTGTTTGATGACCGGTCTTGTAGTTGCTTTATGCAACAGACCGAGTAGTTTGTTTAAAATTTTCCTCAAAATTGCTGGAACATACTTTTGCAGGTCTATGATCCTAAACGCATAGTACCTTTCATAACCACCAAAAAGCTCATCAGCACCGTCCCCACTTAAGCAGCACTTTACGTGTTGGCCTGCAACTTTGCTAACAAGCATTGTGGCAATTTGTGAGGAATCTGCAAAAGGCTCACCGTAAACAGTTGGCATCTTTTTTATTATTTCTTGAACATCGTTGTGATCAATTAACACATTTGTGTGTACTGTTTTATATTTGGTGGCCACAATCTGCTGATACTTACTTTCATCAAAATCTCTTTCTCTCATACTAATCGAGAATGTTCTTAAGTTCTTTTTGTATTTGCTCGCGTATGCTACAAGTCCGCTCGAGTCTACACCGCCAGACAAAAAGGCACCAACCGGGACGTCTGCGATTAACCTTTTCACAACCGATGCATCAAGTGCTCTATCAAAATCTCTTACTGTTGGACTGTTCGGTTGAGAAAAATTAACTTTATAAAAATGGCTTGACTCAACCCTTCCGGTTTTTAGATTTTTTATGCAGTAGCTCGCAGGAGTTAGTTTATAAACTTGCTTAAATATAGATGCGTTTCTTGGTACAGAACAAAACGCAAAGTAATGAGTAAGTGCGTCTTCATCTATTGTTAAGTTCTTTTTAAACAAATTAATAATGGGGTTGAGCTCTGATGCAAAGCAGAAATTTGCGCCGTCATCGTAAATGTATAACGGTTTTTTGCCAAAGACATCGCGCGAGAGTATAAATTCCTGCTTCTCGAAATCATATATGCACAAGGCCCACATACCTTCCATCTTTTTAAACAATTCTACCCCCCACTTGATATAGCCTTTTAGAATTACCTCGGTGTCTGTTTTGGTAGTAAAAGTTACCTTGTCGGTCTCAAGCTCTTTCTTGAGCGCTGCAAAGTTATACACCTCACCATTAAACACAATTCCCATTTTTTTATCCGGTGTAAACATTGGCTGTAACCCATTTTCTGTTACATCTAAGATCGACAGTCTGGTGTGAATTAAAGTAACTCCGTGTCCCACAGTAACCCCGTCTTGGTCCGGCCCTCGGTGTTTTAAGCTTTTTTTAACATCGATAATAGAATCTTTATCTAGTTCTTTGTTTATCCCAAAAATTCCGCACATCTAAACTTTTATGCTTTCAAAAAATAACTGATATTCCTCTGCCTTTTTTTCAATAGAATAATTTTCAACTATATCCTCTCTTGCGCACTTTCCAAGTCTTTGAGCAACATCTGGATTTGACAGCAAATAAAGCAGTGTTGAGGCAAGGTGTTCAAAACTTGTGTGATCAAAAAGCATTCCGGTTTTGTTAAGTGAAATAACACGGCGGTTTTGCGGTATGTCACTTACAATACAGGGTAGTTCATAACTCATTGCTTCGAGCAAGGCGTTACTCATACCTTCAACCCTGCTTGGCAGAACAAAAACATCTGCGACTCTAAGATATTCGCTTACCTCATTGACGAGGCCTGTAAACTTAACGTGCTGAGTCAAACCACTCCGGTTACAGTAGGATCTTAGGCGCCCTTCATCAAGCCCTATACCAATTACAATCAAGTTTGTATTGAATGGCTGATTATCAATTAGTTTTTTAAGTGCAGCTAATAAAACTATTAGGTTTTTTTCAGGTGCAAGTCTTGCAACTGTTAAAATTATTTTGGCATCTTTGGCAATACCAATTTTTTGCTTTAATACCAGTTTGTCGCTTTCAAGCATATCTACGTTGTTAATAAGAACCCCATTTTCAATTACAGAAAATTTTCTTGCACCAACAAAATCAGCGTATGTTTCAAGACTTTCGTTATTCATGACATAAGAAGTTACCATAAAGCTAGTCAACTTATCCAACCGACAAAGAAAAGGGTTTGTTTTGTTGTAATCATTTCTTAGATTGCAGACTATTACAGAAGTACCGTGCAAACGTAACCTGTACCCCAGCCATACGCATACTCTGCCCAACAGATCTGCGTGAATCAAAAAAGTCATGACCATAAACGGCTTATAATAACGCAAATTTTTGACAAGGTTAATGCAGGCTTTGGGTGCTTGAAACACACTCACGCGACCTGTTAAGTACACAACAGTAACTTGGCTGTCTCTAAACTTTTGCTCTAAATCTCTAATAGGAAAAACAACCAACACAACTATCTCGTACTTTACAATATGTGGAATTAAGATTGAGAGAAACCTTTCAGCACCACCAACCCCTAAACCGGTTATTAAAAAACAAATTCTTTTTCTTTCGCTAGCCACACAACCCATTATACAGCTTTGGTCTAACTACTTAGTCTCTGTTAAAATGCTCACAGTGAAAAATATATATAACAACACGCTTATTCTAATACCTGCCTACAATGAGGAACGCACAATTGGTGACCTTATTAGCGCGCTTAATCGAGTTGGATTTAATACTATTTTAGTAGTTAACGACGGTAGCGCAGATAAGACTTCGGAAATAGCGAAGGGGCTTGGCGCAGTAGTGGTGACACATCCTATAAACATGGGGGCAGGTTCTGCACTTCGCACAGGCTTTGCGTATGCAAAAGCTTCTAACTTTGAATTTGTGCTTACTTGTGATGCAGACGGCCAACACACTGCGGAGGATGTGTTAAAAGTTGCAACAGCAACAACACAGTTTGATTTTGTTAACGGACAACGAGATTTTTCCACTCCCGGTGTCCCATTCAGCAAAAAAATAACCTCGTTACCGTCAGACCTGCTTACAGCCTTTTTGTGTGGTCGTTTTGTAAAAGACAGCTTGTCAGGCCTACGAAGAATCAGAGTGAGTAAGCTTCAGGAATTGTCACTTACAGCATACGGCTATGCAATTGTACTCGAAACCGTAATTGAATGTGTCAAAAAAGGGTTATCAGTTTCTTATGTGGTCGTTCCTGCAAGATACACAGATTATTCAACCACTAAAAAAACAAGGTTAAAAGTATCGGGTTTATATAAGGTTTTGAACGAAACACTAAATACATGATTACATTCAACGGTTTTAATCTTTTTCAAATTGGCGCGCTTTTGTTTTTAACACTCTTGTTTGTACAAACTATTAAAACAACTCAGGGTACCACCCTGATACAAAGGGCTTATTTCTCGCGTAGCTTGGTCTTTGCTGCTTTTGCTGCTCTAGTTGTAGCATTTCCATCTATTTCAACCCGCTTTGCAACTATTTTTGGCATTTCTAGAGGTGCTGATTTTATAATCTATGCTTCTATTATTTGGCTTTTTTACAAGCTCCAAAAACAGTATCAACAAATAACTGAACTTGAGCAAAAACTTGATGCGCTTAACAGAAAAATTGCGATAAGCGAACTGCATAAAAAAGATGGCTCCAAAAAAAGCTCTACTGGCAACTAGCTACGGCATAATTATTGCAAGCTTCCTCTATGGCGGGATATACCTGTCTCAAAACAACCTTGTACTATTTCTTTTTATTCCGGTTTTACTTGTTTTTCTGCTTCTAACCAAACTGAATAAATGGCCGCCAAAATTTTCGTTTTCGCTCGATTACTTTTTTTTGGTAGTAGCTGCTATATACCTTCTGTTTTCATCAACCCACCTTAGGTCCGAAACGTGGGATGCGCTTGTGGCCTACTACATGCGTTTTTTGCTTTTAGCCGATAAAGCGGTGTTGAGTTACTACGATACATCTAGTGGACCATACCTTATGGAACTACTCTTAGCCAAAGTTAATTATTTTATGGGGCTTGTCGCGGCAAACTTTGTATTTGGCTTGATTGTAATACTTAGTGCATACAGTTCATATTTTCTTGTCAAGAAATTAACAGCTAATAAATCTGTATCTGTTTTTTCGACACTTATATTAGTTGCCTCGCCGGCATTTTTGAATTTTGCAACTTTGCAGTTCAAAGTCGAGCCTTTTTTGCTATTACTTAGTAACCTAGGTCTATTGTTCTTGATTAAGTCTTTGAGCAACAAACCAATTACGAACACGGTGCTTGCATTTGTTTTTTTCTCTGCTGCGACTCTTGTTAAAGCTAACTTCTTTGTTTATGTGCCGATATTTGTAATCGGACAACTAATTATCTTTGTAAAGACAAGGTGTAGCATTTTATTACTTTTTAAAATTTATGCGCTCTCAGCACTAGCTTTTTGTTTGCCAATTATCTTGTGGGGACTAGTCTACGGCATAAAACTCACCGCTCCTCCACTAGGTGCATTTGTGATACACAGTAAAATAGCGGGGATTCATCAATCCGACGGGCTTACCAGAAACTTAGAAACAACTGCAACGTGCTTTGCCGAATATCAAAAAAAGGACTTTACGCAATACATGGGTGACTACACACCGCTGGTTGGATATGTTTTCTCGACTGAAGCAGAGAACAAAACGTTAGATATTACAAATCCCGGCCTCCCGCTTTTTTTGAGCATTTTTCTAGCACCGGTTTTTTTGGTTGTGTTTTGGAAAATTGAGCTCATTTCAAAACGCAATCTTGTGTTAATCGGCATTCCACTCTTGTTTGGGCCAGCGACTCTTGTTATGTGGCTAAAAGGAACTACCTGGTATTTGTACCCCTTATACCCATTGTACGCAATGCTTTTTCCGGTATTTCTGGGCTGGTTTGAATCAATAAATAAAAAATTAGCTTTCCTGACTCAACTCTTTATTGCTACCCTCTGCACACTGTACTTAATCTTGGAAGTGTCGCTGTGGATTAGGTACTACAATTTTGCAACAAACACACATCAAGTAAAACCCGGTTCATACACCCAAGAAGTGTATGAAAACAGCAAGCTTGTAGAACGGGCACTTGCTCCAAATAAAAAAGTTTTGAATGCGGCTCAGTTTCCCGCGCTGTTTTTTTATACATACATAGAAAATAGTGATCAGTCGGTAGTAAACTCACTGTACTATTTCGCAAACGAAGATCTATCGCTAGAAGAAATGCACAACGACCTACTCACTGCAGACATCACGCACGTAATTGCGTACAAGGATAGTTTTGACCATCCTTGGTACGAGGCGTGTTCGAAACTAAACAATGAGAGACTTGCCGAGTTTCTTGAAAGATACACAAAACCAATCGAACCAACTTATAAGTCTGAAAAAGGTACATTTCTCTTTGAACTAATCGACTAACATAATACCTGACTGCTGTGCTAAAATCTTAACAATGGCAACAAACACAACAAAAAAAACTACGACTAAAGCCAAGAAAACCCCAGCAAAAAGGACTACCAGGCAATACAAAGCAAAAGCTAGAACAAAGGCAAAAACACCTACCTTGAGCGTTAACTCGACCCAAAACATCTACAAAACCCGCCTGTTTTTTGTTTTTGTCGTTGTGGTCGTCTTGTTTGCCCTAACCTACAGCTACTTTAACTCCTCACAAACAAGCAAAAACGGCGACCTAACCGCCACAACACCCAACCCGCAAGCCTACACATGTCCGACAACCGCGTGGGCAAACTGCATGCCCGGACCACAAACCACACCACAACAAATTTGCGTTGACGAAAAATATCAGCTGTGGGTACTAAATAACTGCCCCGACTTTGAAGGTATTGCTTACTAATCCTGCTAGGCGCACTAACAACACACTGCTAATATAAATGCACATGCCAAGATTTTTTTACACTCTCACCACCATAGCCGTTGTTTTGTGGTTTGTGTTTATTAAACTGTTAGCAAGTGTTCCCCCTACTACCAACTTGGTTGTGGTTGGTGTGCTGCTTTATTTGTTTTTTTTACTCACCCTTACCGCCTCGCTTGTTATTTTTGTTTTTGCCATAAAACATCCGCAAGAGGTTAAATTCGACAACCCCAACAAACGCTTTTTGTACCGCCGCGGACTTCGAAAAAGCGTAGCAATTGCGCTTTTACTTATCCTTGTGCTTGTCCTAAGAATGGTAAACTTTATCTAACATGGCACATGTGCTAAACTTTGGGCATGTCACACATGATGACCCAAAATTTGGAGGCCTTAAAGTAACCGCGAAAACGGCTACGTTTTTAATGCCTCCCGCACGGGAGGTTTTTTTATGAACACAAAATACATAACAACACCAATATATTACGCAAACGGTTCGCCGCACATTGGGCATTTTTTAACAACCACCGTTACAGATGCTTTAGCCCGTTTTTACAGAAAAAGTTTGGGTGATGATAATGTGTTTTTCACAACCGGTCTGGACGAACACGGTACAACCGTTGAGCAGTCAGCTATAAAAGAGGGCTTCGCACCGGCGGATTTTCAGCAGTATGTAAACAAACGCGCCAGCGAATGGCAAAAAGCGTTTGATAGCACCGCGATTAGCTACGACTATTTTGTTAGAACCACAAACACCACGCACAAAAAATTTGCCCAAGACTTTATTCAAAAGCTGGTTGATGCCGGGGATGTGTATAAAGCCACCTATACCGGAAAGTACTGTAACGGGTGCGAAAAATTCTTGACGTTATCTGACCAAACCGCAAACGGTTTTTGCCCGCTTCACCGAGAAGACCAGGTAGTAGAACTGCAAGAAGAAAACTACTTTTTTCGCCTAGCAAAATATGCACCAAAAATTCGCGCGTTGTTAGACTCCAACACCATAAAAATTTCTCCCGAGGCGAAAAAAACCGAGATGCTTGCACGTCTTACAGATGTTGCTGACCTTAGTATTTCAAGACCAATCGAAAAGGTGGGCTGGGGAGTGCTTTTTCCCGGCGACGACAAGCAAACTGTCTATGTTTGGGTGGAGGCACTAATTAACTACCTATCATCTCTTGAGATTGCCGGCAAGCCCGAGCTATGGGAAAGTGCGGTCCATTTAGTTGGTAAGGACATAAATTGGTTTCATAACGTAATTTGGCCTGCCTTTTTGCTGTCTGCCGGCTACGCACCGCACAAAGAGTCGTTTGTGCATAGTTTTTTAACGGTCTCCGGCCAAAAAATCAGCAAATCGTTGGGCAACACTATTACGCCTGACGAGCTTGTACAAAATTATGGTATTGATGGTGCGCGCTACCTAACCCTTAAAAACTTGCCTTACAAAGACGATGCCGACATTACCTGGGACGTCTTGGACGAAACGTACAACGCCGATCTAGCAAACGGGCTTGGAAACACTGTTGCCAGGCTAACAAAACTTGCTCAAACGTCAGGATTTGATTTTGACTTGCCACACCCCACTGCAGAGCTGTGGCATGCAGCGTGGGTACACCCGATTGCAGAGTATAGACTCGATTTAGTGCTATATAACATCTGGGCACAGCTTGCTGAGCTAGACAAACACATTAACGAACATACACCATGGGCACTAACGGACCCAATAACCTTAAGGGAGATATTAGAATATGAGCTTGGAGAACTGTTAAAAATTGCGGTTAGTGTTGAGCCTTTCCTGCCAAACACCAGCCAGAAAATTCAGGCGGTTTTAACAGAAAGGCGAATAGTAGCAACAAGCGGGCTTTTTCCACGAATTCAAAGGTAAATCTTATTCAATCAAAGCGTCCAATTCGGTTAAAGTCTCGTCAACGGTTGCCGCCTCTATTTCTAGTATTGCGGCATCGAGTTCTGCTAATGCTTCGTTATCAAGCTCTGCAGGTGTTCCCTCGGGTTCTGGCAGTGCTTCAAATTCCGTCACCATTGAGTTATTTTCTGAAGACTCCGGCGCAGGCGCACTTTTACTGCCCATACTAATAAGATAAATCCCACCGACCAACACAACAACTGCCAGCAGCAAGAAAACTATGCCTGATGTACCTGCCATGTGTATGTTTTTGTTATTCACGTGTGTCCTTTGTAACTTCAACCCTTAACTCAGCAATTAATGGTCTAATCACATCCCGGTAGTATGTTCTTATGGCATCACGTTGGTCACGCGCCTGCTCCAGTACTTCCTTTGCCTTCATAAGCCCGTCGCGGTAATCAGCCGCGGCAGATACACTCACAACATCATCTACACAAACGAACTCTTCAAGTCCGGTGAGCTGTGAGATCAAATCATCCATTAGCCCCAAATAAACATCGACCATATCACTTAAAGTACTTATTGCGGAATTTAGTTTTTCAACATCATGCCCGCTTGCCGCAAGCTTCTCGCTAAGCTGTGTAAGCCGGTCGATCAGAAAACGATAGTGTTTGTTGTGTGTTTCTCTATTTTGATTAAAAAACTGAATGCGTGCGCGAAGCACTTCACATCTGTCTGCCGCACTAAATGATGGCCTTATGCCTGCCGGTCTGTCTTCAGGTTGTCCGGTTAAAGAAGGCGCGGTATCGTTATCTACTGCGCGCTTTTGCTTCATTTTAGCCTCACCCGGCGTTACATCGTCGGTAGCTGTGCCGGCTGTGTCGTAGGATACAGCGTATGTAGTGCCGGAAAAAATAAGTGTAAAAGAGAGTAAGAAAAGTGAAACTAAAATTAAACGAGACATAGGTATATAGTACAACATGCCTGTCCCTATGGCAAGGTGTTATTCTATTCTTTTGCGTCCGTGGCAGTTTCGCCGGCTGCGGCAACCTCTTCGTCTTCAGCCTTGGCCTCACCGGTTGCCTCAAGTTTTTCAAGAGCTTCTTGTTCGCTTACCTCAGCTTCTTCGGTTTCTTCTTGCAAGGCGTAGTCAAGTTTTACCACAAGCTCATCGGTTTCATGCCCGATTATTTCAACCTTGTCTCTGTCGTAGTTCAGCTGTGCTATTGTAATCCCGGCCCCAACCTCAACAAGCCCAGATACATCAACAACAAATTCGTTAGGTAGTTCCGCAGGTAAGGCTTCGACTGTGATTTCATTTATAAGTACAAGCGGCAACGCCTCTCCACTTTTAATAAGTTCATTGGTTTCCTCGCCAATCACCTCAACCGGAATCTCAGCCCTAATCTTTTTCGTCAGGTCAACTTCGTAGAATCCTACATGCAGTAGGCTGCTTGTTACCGGGTGGTACTGCACATCTTTTACCAAAACATTGTGGTCCTTTGTATCCACTTTTAGCGTGATTAGGTTGGTTTCCCCAGCTTCGGCATATACTTTAGCAAAATCATGCGCCCCAACAGTTACAGCCAAATTTTCTACATCTTTACCAAATACAACTGCGGGGAGCAGCCTTGCGCGTCTTAAGGCTTTTGTTTTTTTGCCAAAGGCTTGTCTTTGTTGTGCAATAAGTTCCATAGCTTTCTTTGTTTTAATTTCTTTCTAAGAGCTAGCACATCGTTAAAGGTAACATTAGGCTCTCTTACAAATCTTTTTACCTCAGCGCCGGTTAGGTCAGAAACCATAGGCATAATCCCAACTCCTGTTGAGGTTATTGTTACCATGTTTTCGGAATTACAATTGCTACACACCACATGCGCAATGACAGCAAGCGGAAGCTCGCTAATTGGTACAAATTTAGCTGCGGTCAGATTTGCGCCACACCTTACGCACACGGTTTTGGACAGCTGGTTTTTCAAGTGGTTTTTTTCAATAGCTTTTGTCATTTAAACCGAAACAAGGTGATTTTACCCGCATTAACGCGGTTTGGCAAGCAAGACACTGCGGTAGTTACCAGCCTTATTTGATGTCTACTTTTAATACTGTGTCTGTGGTTAGCACATCTGAATATTCTGCGGTGTTGCCGCCAATTGTCATTTGCGGAACAGTATTTACAATTTCGGTCCCAAATGGCGCTGAGAACTTAAACGAAATTGCATCCCCGCGTGTTCCGGGCTGTTTTTGCCAATACATATCGTATGCGAGCCCTTCCGTGGTTACCGCAAGCGTATCGGGCAAGTCATACTCAAAAATTAGCGTAAGTGTGTTTTTTGGGTCCAGTACAAACCCGTAGGCAAATTCGGTATACTTGCCACTTTTACCAAGCTGAACTTCAGAAAACACATCCTGAATGTTTCCGTCTTTTAACACCTTTGCGCCAGTTAATCTTGAGCCGTCCTGAGCTAAAACTCTAACATAATTTGTATACGGACCTCCGGGCCACGACATGTCCTGCCCCGTATGTGTATAGGTAAGTGCTAACTCGGCGCGCAACATGCCGTCCCGCGTACGAGAAAAAATACCGTAGTCCATGGAATTTTCAACGTAATAGTTTGCCTTAGTCCCACCAAGGTTTGTGTTAACTACATACAAATAGTCACCTTGCACGTCAATCAGCTTGCCGTTCCACCCACGCGCATCGAGTAAAGCATTTATCGGGCTTTTTGGAATATTTACCAACACATGCTTTTCGGCAAGGGCCTCTTCAAATACCGACACAAATCCAAAAATCTCCTCGTTTTCCATCGCAAACACTGTTTCAAGCAACTTTCCGCTTAAGATAGTTAAAAACGATTTCTTTTGCTCTGAGCCTTCCTGATAGTTAAATTCGCTGTGAAATTGCGCGCGTTCGTACAGGTTATCAACTGTAATTTCTTCGTTGTATGCAGTTAGAAACAGCGGGCCGGTAGCATGAAGCAATTTTTCAACAAAATGCAAATCAACCGCAAGCACGCCATCATACGTTTGGCCGTCAATCTTAAAAAATAGGTCTTCTATTGCCTGTGTTGCAACCGGAAAGCTTGGGTCCCAATTTGCGTTTCGGATATGCAATCTGTCTTCGTCCAAGTATTCTGCTATTGGGGCCGGCGGGGTTACCTGAATATCCCGCACGTCAAGCTGCCCATCCGGGTTATACACGTCGTCAATTAACAGGCGGGTAATTTTACCGTCTTCGAGATCAAGTTTTGCATAAGATCCAATAAACCCGCCGGTTGCGCGCAGCTCGTTTGAGTTTTGAAACAAAATTAGGTATGTTTTTTTGCCGTCAACTCCCAGCAGTGCGGGTAGGTTTTCGGATACTGCTGTGATGGTATCCATCTCTCCCAGTAAACTTCCGATTTGGTTTTGATAGTCCTGCAGTTTTTGCGGCTTAGCTCTGGTGATGCCTTTAAGCGCGGCTTCGGCAAGTAGTAGATTTTCCTTTGCCGTAGCGTAATTTACAGCCGCCTGCGAAAACTCCTTTTTATCTAGTGTGACCTCAGATTCAGGCTGAATTGCTTGCCACACCTGTACAAATGGCTGGGACCCTTTTGACAAGAAATACGCACCTTTTGCCGAATATTCGGCGGATTCGTACACGCGCTGAATGTCGTTAAGCAATCCGGTCTGACCGGTGATTACAAAAAGCCATGTCAGCCGTGTCAGCGATTCTTGAGCTTTTTTAAATTCTTTGTACGCCTCGTTTGACGCGGTTTGCGATTCGGTAAAATTAAGCGCGGCCGCGTTATCTTGAACTGCCGTAAGGTGATCTAGCGCAGTTGCGCTATGAACATAGGTTTGTAATATAGGCACACCAATAAATACAAGCGCCGAGAGCAAGAAAAAGAAAACGTACACAGTCCACGGAACACGCGACACCTTAGCTGAGCCCACAGGCGCCTGCTTTGTAGGCTTAGGCGGTTTTGGGGCTTTGGGAACAGACGGCTGTTTTGAGCCAAAAACTCTAACCAAACTAAACGACCGGCCGCCAAAAGGGTTTTTCCACAAATTCTTGACTTTGGCCCAAAACACTCCGAATGAAAGTGACATACTAAATGTACGTCTTCTTTTGCGAATTTTTGACTGTTCGGTAGACACTGTCACCACGTCGGTCACGGTTTGTGGCGGAGCCGCAATCGAGTTAGCAATTGAATCAACCGCTTCTGTGCCTGTAGCTTTTTCTTTTTGTTTGTCGTCAATTAACTTATTGGGCTTAAAAGTATACTTGCTTGGCTCATACCCCAACCAAGTCAAACTGTTTATAAGCCCCTTTTCAAACGAGACTTTTTCGATCCAGCCTATTTCCTTTAGATTTGTTCTATCCAAAGTAGTTGGTAACCTGGGCTTTACTTTTACCACTTCGGGCTTAAACACAACTTTTGTCTCAACATTCGCCAAACTTTTTAATAAGTATGCAACCTCAAGTGTGGTGCGCGGTTCTTTTTCGGTAAAGGTATAAATTTTGCCCTCGGAATAGCCGGAAAACAAAGCTTTTATTAAGCCGGACACCGCATCCGAAATATACAAATAGTACTCTTTCTCGGTACCCTCGCCATACACCGTAAGATCGTGCCCCTCAACCAATTCTTTTATAAGTGAGCCTAGCTGGGCGGATGCCGTTAGACTCATGCGCGGACCATACACTTCGGGCAAACGGGCAACACGCACATCAATGCGATGCTTTTTATAATATTCCCACACAAGCGCTTCGGCGTATCTTTTTGCTTCGGTAATCGAGTACTTCTTTTCTTCCAAATCGGTTTGCCCAAAATAGTGCTCAAGATCAATCGGCGAAATAACACCTTTGTACACATCTACTGATGATGCAAGCAGCATTTTTGCGGCGGATTTTTTAGTAAAGTCCAAAATAATTTTTGTGCCGATTGCGTTTGTAAGAAGCGAATCTAAATTTACGTCCGAGCGTTCAAACAAATAAGTTTCAAGCCCCGCCAAGTGAAAGATGTAATCAACGCTTTCAATCTCTGGCGGTAATCCTAGGTTTACATCAGCAT
>CAYXGU010000011.1:0-4117 GCA_964464645.1 uncultured Candidatus Saccharibacteria bacterium | reverse complement strand
AAACAACGCAAATTTTGGATCTTTTAGCAAGCCTTGTACGTACAGGTCTTTGCCGGTACTAAAATTGTCAACAACAATTACCCGCGCATCTTTTGCAAGCAAAGCTTCTGCCAAATGAGAGCCTATAAATCCCGCGCCGCCGACAATTAACACGGTTGGTGAAAGTGCTGATTTTTTTATTACTTGTTTAGTTGTCATTGGGCAGTTTTCCTTGTTTTAGTATATTCGCTAGACTTTTCTTTGACAAGAAAACCACATGGTGATAGTATGTACCCTGTAATTAAGAAGCCTTGTGCACAAAAGCAAAGAGGTTTCATTTTTTTTTTGGTCTTAGCCTCCAAAAATGACTTACTAGGAAAAATATGAACGAACCAATTTATGTGACCAAAGAAGGTCTAGACAACTTAAAAGAAGAACTTAGAGGGCTCAAGGAAGAAAAAATACCGGAAGTTGCAAAGCGCATTCAGATTGCACGCGACAACGGCGATATTTCTGAAAACGCCGAATACGACGCTGCAAAGCACGAACAGGCAGTAGTTGAAGGGCGGATAAAAGAGCTTGAAGAGATCATTAAGAACGCAAAGGTTTCAGACTCCGCCAAAAGTACGGATGCTATCGTCGTGGGCTCAAAAGTAAAGGTGCATATCGAAGGTAGAGACGAAGTATTTCACATCGTGGGCGCTATGGAAGCGGACCCGGCAAAAAACAAGATTTCGCACGAATCGCCGATAGGCGCATCGCTGCTTGGCAAAAAACCCGGCGACAGCATTGCGGTGGAAGCACCAATCGGTAAAGTTATCTACAAAATTATAGCTATTTCCTAACTATAAGCTTTTTTTAAATTCGGTAAGCGCGTTAGTAGCACTTGCGCCACTTAACACAGATTCAACGGCATCACGCAACGCGTCTTCTTCGGAGTTACCCGCACGTCCCGCAATAATGCCCGTTTCTGCAATGGGGGCGATGTTTAACACCGGCGTAATGTATGGATTTGTGGTTTGTCCGGCAAGTGAGGCTAAGGCGTATGGCGGTCCGAATGCACGCACTTCTGATGCCTCACTAAAATACATGAGCTGTTGTTCTTCTTGCGCCAGAAAATTTAAAAAGTTCCACGCGGCGGGTGCCTTCTCGGTCCCCTGAGGCACAACATACATCCAGAATGACCCCCACGCCTTGGGGTTATCAGGCAGTGCTTGTGGAACCGGTGCAACGCCAACCGCATTAACATCCGACACCATATCTAATATGTCTAAGATTTGCCATGACGGTACAAAAATCATTGACGCCTTGCCCCCAACAAAAGCCGATGTCGCTTCGGGCATGTTGTCATCCCACACACGGTCTTCTTTTACAAAGTTGGTGTAGAAAGTTAATGCGTCTTGTGCCGCCTTTGAATCAACCTCGCTTGGAATGCTAACGCCGGCCTGCGACCACATAAGACCTAAAATATCCGAAAAATGGTCTATATTATCGGCGGCGCCGATTGCCGCTCCGCCACGTACAAGTCCGTTCCCGCTTCTAATTGTGAGCTCGAGTGCCAAGCGCCTAAATTCTTCCCACGCAGTTGGCGGGAATCTTTGGCCTACTTCTGCAAAATGGTCCTTATTGTACACAAGTACCAACCCGTCGTAGTAAGCTGGCGACGCATAAACCTCATTGTTTGACACTGCGCTGACCACTGCGGCCGGATAAAAGTTTTGGGCATAGGTTGGTGCATCCAAAAGCTCACTTGGTGCCGGTGCCAACGTACTGCGCATAGCGGGAACCCACGAGTTGTGCACAAGCGCAATGTCAAAATCGCCGTCAGTGCCGGCTGCTCTGCTCACGACGCGCTCTTTATATTCTTGCAGTGACATTACCGAACGGTCTTCATACACAATGGTTACGTTTGGGTTTTGCTCCTGATACTTCTGGGCCAGCGCATTCATTACTTCGGGATCTTCAAAGACACCCCACACAGTTAGGGTTACCGGTTCGTTCGAGTTATCAAAAAACCTGCCTATTAACGGTAATTCGGCAACAGAGCACGCAGTTAAAAAAAGTGCCAAAAAAGGCAAAAGGGCAAGAGTTCTAAGTTTTGTGGACATCCATAGAATTATAGGCGAAGTAAAAGCCTACCGTCAACCAGAGAAGTAGCATTCCGTGGTGAATTGTTAGCACATAGTGATCAAAAAGGCCAAGAACCAAAAGTTGCATTAATGACAACACAAAAAAGTTCGGGCGCGTAAAGTGTTTGCCAAAAGTACTCACAATAAAAGCGCTAAAAAACACGAGTGAAAAAAATCCGGTTTCAAGCAGCATGAGCAGATAGATATTATGTACCGGCTGCGGGAATTTTAGTCCACCAAAAATACTTGCCGTTACGGGGACTGCCAGCAAAAAATTGTTGAGCCCGACTCCAAACAAAAAAGGTGCTTTGTTTATGGCGGCAAGTGCGGCTGTATTTAATACAACCCTATTCGTAAACGAATCCCCAAAAAAAGGTGCGGCATCTGCAAACCGCGGTAGTAAGAACACACTCATAATACACACGCCTAGCAACATCAGCGAGTACACAAATCCCCGCTTTCCATATTTGCTTGTAAGAATTAGCCACGCCAATCCAAGGATAAACGCGGCAAAAGCGGTAAAACTAAAAGTTAAGAGCAACACAAAAACATTCAGTACAATACATATTCCCACCAAAGCTTTGGTTCTGGGCGCTTTCAGCAAAGGCATAGTCCATACAAACCACAGCAACACAACACTTAAGAAGCCGCCGTACACATTTGGATGTCTAAACGTGCCATAAACCGGCACAACACTTCTGCCCAAAAACTGTACTTTCACAATCCCAAACGTTGAGTAGGTGTATGGCTGTTCACCAAAAAATAAATAGTTGTTGAAAACTGCCCCCTGCTTAAGCCACTGTCCAAGTGCAAGCACACCAAGCAACGTGCATGATACTGCCAATACCTTTACTGCGGTCTGAAAATCCCGCTTAAAGTCAAAAGTGTTGCCAACAAAAAACGCAAACAGCACATATAACAGCAACCTAAGGTAGGCATGAATTCCTGCATTGATACTTATTGCTGACAACACAGATAACCCCGTAACAACCAAGAAAAATACCAAAAGTCTACCTGACCAGCCAAAAAGCCTAACCCGTTTTTTGTGTACAAGTAGATCAAAAAACCACAGAATAATCACAACAAAAATAAGCACATCCTGCACATAAACTGTTGGAACCAAATAATCCACTAATAGACCGTTTATGTAGTTCCAGTTAAAAACAAAATGCTTACCAAGATTAAGCGGTAACAAAAAAATTATGGTTAATGTTAAAAAACGCGTCATTGGCTAAGTTTTTTGGCGGCAGTGTGAGCAGTAACTATTAGATTATCGTTTATTGGAGCAAGTTCTTCAAGTTGTAAACTTTTGGCAAGCAAATAATCCGCCAAATGCGGATTTTTGGCAAGAACAGGTCCGTGCAAATACGTGCCTATCGCATTTTTGTACAATGCTCCCTCACTTTTATCCTCACCGTTGTTTCCATACCCAACCGAAACAGTTGCAAGCGGGAGTAGGTTTTTGCCCAAGTAAGTTCTTCCGCCGTGATTTTCGAACCCAACCAAAGTACTGCCAAGCTGGTTTACATGATTAAAAACCGAGTCGTGCCGCAACTCTGGCACAAGTTCACACACGACGTTTCCAATACATCTTGGTTTGTGGTTTCCAAAGTGATGCGTATACAAATCAAATACTCCAAGACCAGGCAGTTCATCTCCGGTTGCTGCTTTGTAGTAATGCCCCAGCAATTGGTATGCACCGCAAATAAATAACCCAACGCCGCCGTTTTCAATAAACTCTTGCAAATACTTGGCCTTGTTTGTTGTTAGATCCATGTACATTTCTTTTTGACTTGAATCAGGCCCGCCGCCCATGAAAACAAGGTTTAGGCTATTCATAGT
Source organism: uncultured Candidatus Saccharibacteria bacterium (assembly GCA_964464645.1). Lineage (GTDB taxonomy): Bacteria > Patescibacteriota > WWE3 > UBA101185 > UBA10185 > CAYXGU01. The sequence goes on along the minus strand of CAYXGU010000011.1, from coordinate 167 downwards.
GTGTATAGACAGCTGGGTTTCAAGAGTTAGTTCCAAAACCTCAACAGTAATTCCGCGTTTTTGCGCACGATATGTAAGAATTTCAATGTTACCGCGATCGCCATATAAATTTAGTAAGTTAGGATAAAAATATCCAATCGTAAGTTTCATAGAATTGCCTTTCCGGT
>CAYXGU010000010.1:0-19497 GCA_964464645.1 uncultured Candidatus Saccharibacteria bacterium | reverse complement strand
AATGTTTAGGATTTTGAGGTTGTTCTAACGCATACCTATAATCAACTCCAACACATTTTACATTTCTATCACCAAAGCGCTCGTTAATTTCTTGGGTGGCCGTTCCTTTTCCGGCACCGAGATCAAGAATCAAAGAGCCGTATGCAAAAAAATTCTCAAAACCGCCAAATATTTTTCCCTCTTTCCAGTCCCACTCAAATTGAACCTGCGGATCTTTATATGAAGATAATTTATCACCATTTTGCGTAGGCAAAAGATGCTCTAGTGTATGATAATGTCGTAGCGACCATTGTTCGAGGTTGTCAGGTACCATGTGTATGGGTCGTCTTCCGCCTAGCCAACCCATATTATTGTCCTTAAAAACCATGAGTTCATAAGCACCTAGTCCACGACTTATTGCGTGTTCACCGGTGTCGTAATAATGTGGCAATTTTCCTGTCAGCTCTTTCATAAAAGATTGGCGGAGGGAGTGGGATTCGAACCCACGTGCCACTTTCGCGACGCGTCGCTTTCCAAGCGAGCCGAATAGGCCTCTCTCGCATCCCTCCATAGTCTGGCGGAGGAGGTGGGATTCGAACCCACGTGCCACTTGCGTGACGCTTGGTTTTCGAGACCAGCCCGGTACGACCGCTTCGGTACTCCTCCGTGTTCAAGGTGAATTTTAACAAATTTAGGGTAAAAAGTTGCGAACTATTAAAAATTCAAGCTGGGTATGCAAAAATTGTTAGAAGCAAAATTATGATTTTATTTTAATCGGTTTTCTCGTTTTCAGGTCGAGTTCATATCCCGGTGCAAGTTCGTATCCGTCTCCGTCAGCCCGCTCTACATAGCCTTCGGGAATGCTAGGTTCGTGGGCTTCCTCTTGTCTGTAAAAATCCTGCCTCGGACCTGGAGTTGGAACATCTGCATGTGGGTCTGCGCCCTCAATCCAGGAGCTAGAACCTGTTCTTTCTCCTTCTTTTATTACCTTTTTTATGTTGTCAATTTCACTCATAACCTAGACTTATTCTGCAAATTTTTTTTGCCACTGTCAAGGTAATGCTAAGATAGATACTAATGACACCAAGCGAATTTGTAAAAATAGTGGTAAAGCAGTATAACGCTGGAGCCGGTATATTTACCCAAAAAGTCAACGCCGAAGACCTTATTCCGCAAGGCGTGAATGAGCTGGCAACATCGTTATACATTTTTTATGTGCTTCAACTTGATTACGCAATGAAATCTCAAACTTTGTATCATGGAGCCCAAAGACTTTATAGTGCCCAGCCAGCGTTTTTTAACCCCGCCCGCATTCTTGAGCTTTCCGATAAGTCGTTAGCAGACACACTTAGTAAATACATGCGCCCCAGATACATAAATGAAGCTGTAACCCGTTACCGAAAAAACTCAAACCTATTGCTGGAAAAATACAACGGCGACCCGCAGGCAATATTTACCAAGTCGGATTCATGCGCACAGGCTCTGTTAAAAGTACGCGAATTTAGAGGATTTGGTCCAAAAATAGGAAATTTCTTAGTGAGAACCATGATAAACACGTTTAACTATACGTATTCTGATATTGCTGAAATGCTACCGCCGGTGGATGTGCACGATGTTCGTATTGCTTACCTGCTTGGGTATACCGATTCGGTAGACATGACGCCAAAAAACATTAACAAAGTAAAGAAGGTTTGGAATGGCGCCTGTATTGAAGCGGGCGAAAGTTGGCTAGTATTTGACAAAGCACTGTGGTTGTTGGGTTCGGAAGGTAAGCCGAGGACTAGGGAGGATGCGCTAGGGATGGTTATCTCAACCGAGTAGGTTTCGCCAATTATACTATAGGTTGACACAAAAGGGTTTTTTTGTTATACTCAAAACTAGTTTTATGCACTTTAAATACCAGATGTTTATTCTTTAACAGGTTGCTGTTTGACTTTAACCTATGTTCAAATCAAGCAGCAGCCTGTTTGGAGTTTGCAGAACTGCCGTAGAAGCCGCCGCGTAAGTAGCGACAAAAGTCACATTTCACACAAGGGGATAAAAATGAAGGTCACAAAAGTAGTGCGCCGTTCCGATATCGGTCCCGATTACGACAACCGCAATCGGGCATATCGCACACCGGGTGTCCTGGTGTTTGATAACAAGATGATCCGGATATTTGAAGACTCAAAACCACCCTATTTTGCCGGCGGATATTTTGGTTATGCGGCGTCGATCGCTGAAGCGATCGGGATGGTGAGGGATAAAGACGACAGGCATGAGAGAGCCATTAGGGCTCTAATGCAGTTAGCCGCCGAATACGGCTATTTTCTGTCGTATCGAAAAGCCCTCAAGGAATACGCCGAATACACTGGAGTATTCCGGTGGATTCACCCCACCGACCTAGAAAGGGACCTGAAGACAGTACGGAGAGTGCTCCGTGCAATGCTGCACCGAGAGGTGTGGTTTCAACACGAAAAAGAGCTCCCCAAGGGTTCGGAAGAACGCCACTGGGCTGGGGAGTACTCCTACAGCTGGTCCGGCGTCATCGCAAGTATGACGTTTGGATACGTTGTGGGAGTTGACCGGCGGGTTGCCGGCTTCCTTGAAAAGCTTCCCAGACTGAGGGAATACGACTTTTCGGTCGATAATCCTTTGTTTGAGGAAGGGGGGAAGGGCAAGATAGTCGCAATTTAAACTGGATTATAGACGCCAAGTTGGTAACTGATTTTGAGCACTATGCTTGATCTCTTTTATTAACTTGGCGTTTTTGTTTTAATTAAATGTTGTAAACAATTTATAGCAATATGCTTCTTAATGTTTATAAACTCTTGACAAAAACTACAATTAACCTTCTGGTGAAACTATAGTTTGAGACTGGTGGACCATGGCGGAATCGAACCGCCGACCTCTTCAATGCGAATGAAGCGCTCTACCAACTGAGCTAATGGCCCATGTGCTGTTGTTGCGCACACATTATAACCAATATTTGGCGGTTCCGAAAATTTGCCAGTTCTTAATCTCCAGCCCCCTTGACGCTATAGGTTCTATTCTCTATACTTGTGAATAAGTTTATAAACCTCAAAAATAAGTCCATAGGAGGTAATAATGGACAGAACAAGAAGAGGATTTCTTATCTTCGGGCTTATTATTCTGGGTGCGGTTGGGGCAATTGGCATTCACGTTGGGACCAATTTTCTCATCCAAAACCCAATTGTGAGGACGGAGGAGGTAGTAACAGTTGTTACGACAACCCCCGGACCGACAGTGCCACCGCAAATTGTCGAGGTTGAGGTAACCAGACTTGTTGTGGTTACAGCAACACCAAAACCAGCAGAAGAATCTAGTGTTGGTTCCACCTCCTCAGGCGAGGAGGACGACATTCCGGGGTATGTCTGGCTTATAGCCCTAGCAGTAATGCTGGTGGTATTCCGTGCCGTATTCTGGTCGGATTAGCATCATTGGTCAGGAAGACTGAATTGCAAAGTTCGGTCTTCCTTATACTTTAAATTTTAATACCAAACCTGTTCCGCGACATTTGCGGAGTCATTTTTCCACACATGATTTACTGTCCAGCCAAGGTCGTTGGTTGCAAAGCGGTTTCTATCAGTTAGCCAAAACCTAGTTCTAATTATTTTTTCAGTTGGATTGCTGGTATCCCAGGTGGCTAAGTCCTCCTTTTCAATTGTGAGGCCTGCTTGAAGTAGGATAGCTATTGTCTCATCATGAATTTTTCGCTCTTGTGTTGCCTCTTGTTTCGAATAGCCCCAGACATTAAAAGAGCCTAAATTTGGTGTGTCTATAATTACGCCCAGTTTGAACTCCTCACCTTCGGTGAGCACTAATGTGTCTGGTGGGGTAAAAGTATCGTGTTCACGGGTGTATCTGCCGGCATGATTCACAGGCATGGTTGGAGTTCCCCAGTTGTTTTTAGCGGAAAAAATCCAAAAAGAAACTCCGGGAGCAAGGTTTGGTAAGGTGTATGTTAATTTTTCTGTGAGTTGCAAGTTTGAGTTTGGCAGTATTTCCCCCACTTAGTTTATTTTAGCAGATTTATGGCGAGAAAAACGAAGGGCACTGGATCGGCAGAAATCAGGAAGTAGTCTTCCCACCCGCCATAATAACCAGTGCCCTTAAGTGGGACCACGAATAATTATATCATGCAGATTCAGGCAAGCTGAGCCTGCTCGTCGCGTCGACTCCTAACGTAAACCATCAATATGATCACACCTATCAAAGCTAGCGTTGGCCAAATCAGGCTTGGATCTGAAACAAAGCTGGTGAAGGATTTCTCTCCTGATCCTAACGCAAGCGTATCGTATTGCTTTTCGTTAAGGTTACTAACCAGACTGATGTCTGGGTTTTCCGGCCACCCGCCCTCAGGTGTCAGAATTGCGAAATTCGTCACTGCAGCAGGAGGTTGTCCGCGCACTCCTATTCCCAAGTCATTTCTGGACTGTGGTGACAGTGTCTGTCCTGCTGCGGCAAATGCGGAGGCAAAGGCTGTAGCATAAGTCGAATCGACAGTCAGATTTGCTACAATCTGGCATGGCGTGGTCAGTGCACGGGTTGTTCTGACTTTCCAGTCACTAGCTCTCACTGCCAATGTATTGTCGACGTTGTACGGTAACCTAGATGGATCTAGCACTGGTTCCCCATCCACAATCATAAACGCGGTGGTGCAGATCTTAAGCGTTGCTGGTGTCCCACTGATTGCCGTTGTGGTGTCAACCCAAACGTAATGTGGAATTCCACACGTTTGATTTCTGTACACGCGGCTTATAGTAGTGCCACCGTACTGACCGTACCAAGTGTTGAAGCACATAGGTCCGATCTTGGCGAATTCCCGCTTGAGGGCTTTGCCGAAGTCTGTCATATTTCCGATGTCAACCCACCTTCTGTTCTGTGCATCCACGTGTTTTGGCATTGCAAACACAGCCAAGATAACTGCCAATGCTAAAAGTCCCAGTAGTTTGGTTCTCACATCATCCTCCTAACATGTTTGTTTACAAAGATAAATAAGTTAGCAGTCATTCTATCATTAAACTATAGGTTCTACAAATAGTAAAACGTCCAGCACTATCTTCTAACGAAGACTGACGTTTGGGGCGCTTTGTATTTATGCCCCAAAACGTACACCTTATTGCCCGCCGGCACAATTACGCTCATAATAACCACATGCTCGAAAACACCGACATGCTAATTTTTTGGCTCGTTGTCCTGTCGCGCTTTTTTGTACCCTTGCTCATCCCACGTTTCCCGCTTCCCGGCGTTGTGCTCGCCCTAATAATCGATGGTATTGACCAAACCATTTTTCAAAAATTTACAACCTTAAATCTTGATAGTTATCAAAGTTACGACAAGGCTCTTGATATTTACTATTTAACAATTACGTATCTGTCAACCATGCGCAACTGGACAAATCAGTTTGCATTTAGAGTAGGGCGATTTTTGTGGTATTACCGACTTGTCGGCGTGGTGTTGTTCGAACTATTACAAATTCGGGCACTTTTATTGATTTTTCCAAACACATTCGAATACTTTTTCATTTTTTACGAGGCAGTTAGGCTTAGATGGAATCCCAAAAAACTTACCAAAAAAACCATCGTCTACGCAACCGCATTTATTTGGATTTTTATCAAACTGCCGCAGGAATACTGGATTCACATAGCCCAGCTGGATACCACCGACTTTCTAAAAGAAAACGTGTTTCATGTTCCGCTTGACGCCGGGCTTGCCGAAATTTTACAAACCAACATGTGGCTAATACCCACCACCGTTGTATTTATTTTGGCACTTGTGTTTGGCGCTAAATGGCTTGCGAAAAAACTCCCGTCTGCAGACTGGGCACTGTCGGTTGATGCAAACACACATACAGAACAAACCACCCAGGCGCCTCCGCCTGCTCCTGCTAAAGAGAAGTTTTTTGGTCCTGCACTAGTTGAAAAAGTCGCACTCGTGTCACTTGTGAGCATTATCTTTGCGCAAATTCTGCCTGGCGTACAAGCAACCTTAACGCAAATGGTAATAGGAGTTGCATTTGTGATAATTCTAACTGCCGGACTCAGTCAGTTTTTGGTATCTCGCGGGGTAAACGTGAAATTTGGGCTTCTTGGCTTTTTAATTATGGCATTCGTCAATTTTAAATTGGTGTTGCTGTACTCGATCTTGCTTCCCGGATTTGAGGGGTCACTCAATTTAACCAATGCACTCTTTTTTGTGTTGCTGCTAACACTAATTGTGGTTTTGTTTGATAAGTACAGACCGATGTATTTGGCAAGATTTGCGACCTGATCTGTGACTAGATTTGGTAATATTGCCGTGTGACTAAAATAAAAGCAATAGTTCACGACTGGGACGACACTGTTACTAATGCGTACGAAGTATATGGGCAGTTTTTCTTTGATTTCGGCGATTTTTTTGGTCTTCCTCTCACAACCCAAGAGAAAATTAAACAAAGCTGGGGCAAAACTGTAGCTGGAATTGCCCAAGACCAGTGGCCACAACTATCGGATTCCGATGTTGATCAGATGTTGGTTACATTTCGGCATTCTTGGGGGAACGAAATCCCTTATGCACCAAAAGTCTTTCCCGGTGTTTCAGATTTGCTTCATAGATTAAGCCAGAAATTTACACTCGGCATTTTAAGTTCTGAACACAAACCCCAGATAGAACACCTATATAAATCCCAGATTCACCCTGACACTGCATTTCACGAATTTATTCTCGCACCTCCTGATCTGACGGCACATAAACCGGACCCGAAAGTCTTTGACCAGGTGTTTGAGTATTTAACGCCTCTTGGTATTGCCGAAAACGAAACGCTTTATGTGGGTGATAATCTTACCGACTATTTTGCAGCAAGAGACCGCGGGCTTATATTTTATGCCGTGACAACCGGCGTAACCACCAAAGAAGTATTCAGTGCCGAGGGCTTAGACAAGGACTTCATTAAAAAAGATTTTTCAGAATTTTGCAGCGAAATGTTGTAATCGAATTACCACACAGCAAGGATTAAAACTTACTTGTAATCTGCTCAATCTCTTTAAATAGTACAGTACCAGAAAAGTTTTTTATTAGCGCCACATGCTCTGTAAATGTTTCAAAGTCATGAAAATGATTTTTTACATACTCTTTGAAGTTACTTTCTTTGACCCATTCGTATTTACCTTCATTGTTTGGAATTAGTTCTCCTTTTGGTTCTCTTACAAAAAAGCAGTGGAATATCTTATCCTCGACCAATTTATGTTCGGGAGTAAAGACTGTGTAATGCAGTATTGCAAAAAGTACCGGGTTACCTGTAAGTGCCGTTTCCTCTTCTAATTCTCTTTGGGCTGCTTTTGTTATGTTTTCACCATATCCAACCTTGCCGCTCAAAAATCCCTGCACACCATAAAAAGGTTGTTTTAATCTAGTGTAGATTAGGATTTCAAATTCTCCGTTGTTTTCGCGAACTCCGGTAACAAGAACCGAAACTTTTGCCTGCTTCTGAATTTTTGTTTCATCAGTATTTATTAGATTCGCATATTCTTTACCTTCATAAGTTAGGCAATATTTATCACCTTGTTTTTCTACATACTTTTCGGCAAGGAGTTTATTAAGATGAAATTGAAATTGGTTGTTTTCGAGTTCGGCTACTGGTTTTAGCTCTGTATACCTAAGCCCTGCTGCATCTGCAAACAGAAGTTTTTGCAAAATACCAAGTTGAAGCTCGTGCGGTTCTTTCATGATATGTATTTAACACAAAAAATTGCTCCACGGATAGTCTAGTTTTATTGACTTGATAGTGTGAAAAAGGCCACAGCTGCTTTGAGCAGTAGCCCTTTTTCTCATTTGTTGTTGAGCCATTCGGTTAGAGTCGTCCCGGACTCAACCAAATTTCCTGCGAGCGCAGGACCGAGACCGCACCGCAGATGCCACGGTTCGAAATTAAGCCCGGTTATTTCCTCTTTACCCTCCGGGTATTCGTGCACACATCCAAACTTGTGTGCATTTTCAACCAACCACTGATACTCTGGTGTTGAATCAAACTCGAGATCAATGTTACCGGCGTCGCCCTCAACAACATCAATAGTTGTCCCTAGATGGTGGGACGAAAAGCCACACTCATAAGAGTATGCGTCTGCGTAGTTCCTGCTACCTAGGGCCTGCCATCGCCACCTTGAATATACTTCATTTTGTTGCTCGCATGTTCGGTGTGCAGCAATGATTTTTAGCTCAAAGCCGGCTACCGATGCTTCTGTCATCAAGTCGCTTACTTGAGGAATTACTTCTCTTCTAAGTAGTAAGCCTTCTGCTGCCCAGATTCCGTTTTCTTGTATATTTACAAGATTAGGAATCTCGCATTCGGTAACAGGTAGTTTGTTCCACCTGTTCACAAGCGCAAGGGGGTTTGAACATGCGTCAACGGGCTGAATGATATATTCAGTGACAGCCGTCCATGTTGGCGGTTCTCTGTAGTTCCACCAATTTTGAATGCTTGGCAACCACCGATAGATTGCAAAAAGCACCAGTACTACAAACAACAAATTCCAAAAGCTCAGGTATTTTTTCACAATATTCCTCCATTGTTGATTAAGGTGAGTGAATTCTAAGGCATGATAGTCCACCCGTCAAATACTATAAGATACTGAGAGTTTTTCTGCTGGTGCACCCGGAGGGAATCGAACCCCCGACCTCAACGTCCGCAACGTTGCGTTCTATCCGCTGAACTACGGGTGCAAAAAACTAGCCAAGCCTAGCTAGCACTAGCTGTTAAGTCCATTAGCCAAAAGCATTATACAACAAAGAAAAGTTAGGATTTATTTGTGTTTATGCCACCAAGAACTGTGTCAAAGGCTTTGTCAATCGCAGTTTTTGGCTCGTGCTCCAAATACAGCAGGTGTTTTGCCAAAATACTTTTCACTTGTTCTTTGTTATCAGGTAACACTGTGAGAAATAGTCGAGCGGGTGATTTGTTAACCGTATCCACCGCAACCGCTTCTAGCCCTTCGTTTACAACAAAAAAGAAGCGACTAAGCTCGTTCCAGTAAAAAAATTGCCCGCCGTAATCAAGCCCGTGATTTGACAGCTCATATTTCATGTTTTCGGGCGGAGTGTTTGTGAGCACGTAGGTTAAAAAGACAATACTAATTACACCCAGAATCAAAATAAATTCCTGCATTGCAACCAGCACAAGTGCTACCACGATGCCAATCATCATAAATGTTTTTGCGGTTTTTTTGTTGACCGGGCTTTTTTGCGGACGCGATAGTGCTTCCCACGCATACAAAACAGCTTTCGGTTGAGTTAACACATTTTGAAATTCCTGCTCGGGTGTGAGTACGGGGTTGTCGGCTTTAGGTGCTTGTGGCTCTTCTTTTGGCTGTGTAAATCCCATGTAGTTTGTAAAGTCTCGCACGTGCATGGTTTTATTTTATAGTATTTGGATAGGCGAGACAAATTCTGGCGGAGGGTACAGGAATCGAACCTGTGGACGGTTTCCCGTCACGGCTTAGCAAGCCGCTGCATTACCGCTCTGCCAACCCTCCGAGCACTGACATTCTACTATTCTTTATGTAATGCCTGCAACTTAAGCCGAACGTTAAAAATAGTTCCGTTTTCTTTGCTGCTCGCAACACTAATTTTGCCGTCAAAATCGTGTTCAACAATGTGTTTGCAAGTGTATAGCCCAAGTCCAAGATGCGCCACGTAAGTACCATTAGTTCCACCCGCACCAAAAGACTTAAACGGTTCAAAAAGTGTTTGTTGAATGTGTTTGGGAATACCAGGACCGTTGTCACTTACCAAGGCCACAACATATTGCTTAGTGCGCGAAATATTAATGGTGATGCGTTTGGCATGTTCGGCGGCATTTAACAACAGATTAAATATAATCTGATCAAACTTAGGTTTTGAGCCAAATAACATAACGTTTTTTGGCTCGCATGTAATAGCAACTTTTGCTTTAGTTTGAGCTGTTACAAGTGCTACGCATTCTGCTATTTCGGTTTTCACGTCAAAGTGCGTTTGGATTGTGCTATCCACCATTGCTAGTTTAAGGGTTTCTACCAACTCCACGAGTTTTTCAGAACCCAACAGCGCAAGAGTAAGTGGTGGAAGTAAATCAATTTTTTCGCCCTTTTGTCTTTGCAATTGTTCACGCGCATATTCCAGATTAAGTCTAACAACTGACAGGGGCCCCGACATGTCGTGTACAATGCCTGACGTTGCGTACCCTAAATTTACCATCGAATTTACCTCTTCCCAGCGTGCAAGCAGCAAGTTTGCAAGCACAAGTGTGCGTTCATTTTTAACTGCTTGTGTTATGTTATTTTCTTTGTTAGTCAAGTTTGTAGCCAACGCCATAGTGGGTTTTTAGTAACTTTTTCTCAAACGGGGAGTCAACCTGCTGTCTGATATTTTTGATGTGCACCGCAAGCGTATTGCTTTTTAAGTCGCTGTTACCGTCCCAAAAATTTTCGAGCAATGTGTCGGTTGATACCACCATGCCGCGATTTTTAGCTAAGAAGACCAAAATGTCAAATTCCTTGCGTCTTAAGGCAAGTGTTTTGCCGTTTCGAGTAGCCTCACGTGTGCCGGTATTAAGTGTAAGATCACTAATTTGCAGTACCTCACCCGCCGACGCACTCTTGGCGCGCTTTAACAGCGCGGTCACCCGCGCGCGAAACTCCAGCATGTTAAACGGTTTTGTTAGGTAATCATCAACCCCGGTCTGAAACGCTTTGAGTTTGTAGCGCATCTGGCTGTTGCCTGTGATTATTAAAATGGGAGTTGTAGTGTCGTAATCCCTAATTACTTTGCACACTTCAAGCCCATCACTTTCTGCCAGCTTAATGTCCACAATATACAAATCGTAATCGTGTTCATACGATAGTTCAAGCGCGTCGTGCGCGTTGTCGGTAAGATCGACCTCAAAATCAGCGAGTAGTTGCTTTGCAGTTAGTGCCAGTTCTGTATTATCTTCTAAGATTAGAACTTTAGCTTTCATAGTTGCACTAATTTATATATAGCACACGAGTATGAAATTAAGATGAAATCCGGTCTGCAAACTTGAAAAAACCAAAAACTAAGTCTATAGTCTAATGCACATATGCTTTTAACACCTCACGTGTTTGTAGGGCTTGCCATAGGCGCTACAGTTCCAAACCCTATACTTGCTGTGCCACTGTCTGTGGTTATGCATTTTGTGGGCGACAAAGTGCCACACTGGGATTTTTTTTCCAACACGCCAAAAGCCGATAGACTGCAGGGGTGGCGGCCACTTGCTGTTATGGCCGATTTAATCATTGGGGTTGCGATTGGCCTAACAGCCACTTATTACGCACTTTGGGTGCTAAACGATACAGCACTTGCCATTAATTTATTTTTGTGTGGTATTGCCTCGGTGTTACCGGATGCCCTTGAAGGCCCATATATTTACATGAAGAAAGAACCTAAAATATTAAGCAAACTAACGTCTGTGCAAAAACGCATGCAAACACAGGCACCGCTTCCGTGGGGGCTTGTTACACAAGCAATAGTTATATTAGTGAGTCTATGGATTTTTTATCACGCGACCTTTTAAGCAGTCCGGCCGAGTAGTTTAACGCCAAAATTCCAAATGCCACAAAGCCCGCCAATGTTAGCATTACCAATGGTAGTACCCGTTCCGCCGCCACAATTACAATTAATCCAAATAGCGCAGTTGTAAGCCAGTAGAATACCGCTATACGTCTAAAGCCCCAGCCGCGGGCATGCAAGATGTGATGTAAATGGCCTTTGTCACCACGCAGGGGATTTTTGCCCTGGAGTATGCGCCTGACAATAATTACCATCGCATCCATAAAGGGAATTAGAATAACAATTGTCGAAGTTGCAACTTTGCTGCCAATGACAATTGAGGTTGACGTCATCACAATACCTGCGGCCATTGCGCCAAAGCCCCACATAATTTTTGACGGATACCAGTTGTATTTTGTAATGCCCCACGACACCGCGCTGGCTACAACTGCTAAGGTTGCAATTTGCGTGTGAATACTTTTTAACGGATCAAACCTAAGCGCCAGCACTGCGATTACCACAAAGGTAATGCCCACAATGCCACCGTATTGCCCGTCAACTCCGTTTGACCAGCTTAGCAAATTTAAGATCCACACAATCCACAGAATGGTAAAAAGTTCCGGCAGTAGGGGTACTATTGTAAAATCAATTAATCCGCCTGCCGGGTTGCCAATTGTTTCAATTCTAATACCGCTAAACACGACAATACCGACAACCAGACACAAAAGCATAAGTCGTAAAAGCGGTGTTTCAAGCAAGCGGAATTTTGACAGTACATTTGTATTTTGCCAATCGTCAACTACCCCAAGTGCGGCAAGTAACACAGCACCAAGATAAATTGCAAAAAACAGTTTTGACACGCCAACCAAGACAAGGCCTGCTCCTACAAAAATAAGTGCAAAGACAGCACCGCCACCCCGCGCCGACGGTTTATCAAGCGACATGCCCGGATGATTGTGTACTTTTGGATTTGTTACAAGCCCATATCTGGTAAACAGTTTTATAAACTGTGGTGTGGCCACCAATGTAATAACAAGAGTAAGTAAGAACGCCGGCACAAGCGAAATATATTTTGGCTCAAGTAGCGGCGCATCGGTAATAAGGGCGATTTGTACAATTCTTAACAAAGAAACGGTTAGCAGAACATTTGCCAGGGTAAAAACAACAAAAATTAGGTGCTCGGCATATCTCAGCGACAGTGTTTTTGCCTTTTTGTATAAGAAAAGCGCCAAGATCAAAGTGAGCGTCAAAAAAAGCGGAATTTGGTAAAGCAAAATTTTTGGCCCAAACTGCGAATCTCCCCAGGGATGGGTATAAAAAATCGGTAAAGTGTCACTAAGTACGGTATATCTAAGCGTGATATAAACCAGTTGAAACCCAATAAGCCCAAGGTTAACAAGTAAAAACTGTACCGATTTTCGTGAAAACTGATGGCTTAGTTTTGCTAAAAATGTAGGGTGTGTCATGCAGTTCTGACCTTTGGCGTGTGATAAAGGTCTTTCATTGGTTTGCCAAGCATCATCCTAGTTTGGGCTTCGATAAATGGCAATAACGAGAAGGTAAACAAATTAATGACCACAAGTGGTGCTTCTAGCACCGAAAGCACCTTCTTAATTTTTGGGGTGTTTGCGGGCATTGGAATTATAAGTTTAGATCTGTAAAAGGTAATTGGTATCAAAAGTACCATGGCAAATGTTAGAAATAAGCTGATCACATCGGGCAAAATATACGAAAAATTTAATTGTTTAGCAGATGGGTTAACAACTGTTATTAACGTAATACCAAAAGTTATTAAGTATACGGTTGTCAGTGCCATCACTTTTTCTTCCAGCAATTTAGCTGTCCACGCAATCTTTGTGGTTGCAGGAATTTTGTTATTTGTTAAAAAGCCTTTGAGTGAAACCGGAATCGCCAGCACGCCCCAACCCCACCGTAGTTGCTGCTTATACATACTTCTGTGCGATTTGACATAACTGCCAGAGTACACCGCGTCTGCAGAGTAGGGAATATAGTGTTCTGCCCCAATAAAATCTCCGTCGTGTGCAAAAAAGGCTCGCCAGTAAAAAAGTGTGTCGTCAACACCAAGCTGAACGTCCCAGTAGTCCGCGTCGATTAAAGTTTGCAACGATGCGGAGTAGTTTGCAAAGGTTGCTTTGCGTTTATTGCTGGTAGAAACCCAATTTGCAAGTCCGCTCAGCGTCACTGAGTTTGCCTCAATACGCATTAATGCCGGAACCTGCCAAATATTATTGTTAAACAAGTGGACAGCTGTGGAATAAAATTTGTGATCTCGTCTATCTGAGGTTAAATACAGGTGTGTTAAGCGGGCAATAAATTGGCGGTCCAAGACATGGTCTGAATCAAGTGTTGAGAAAATGTAGTTACGCAGATTTTTGTTCGTAGCTTTAAGATGCTCAACAGCTTTTTTTGCGCCCCAGGTTCTGTTTGCGCCCGCAACTCCAATAGCTTCACCCGGAATACCTGCGGGATGCGTATAAATTAGCAATTCGTCCAGGTTGTTAACACGGTCGCCTAACACTTTATGTATGTTGGCGGTAACTTCCTGCTCTCCGCGTTGCTCGATAGTAAATACAAGTGTGATTTGCTTGGTGGGGAAAGTTTGGTTCAATATAGATTCAATCGACCCTTTTAACACTTCATATGGTTCGTTTACGGCAGGGATTAGGATAAAGTGTTTTACGGCGGCAAGAGTCGGAGGTAAGGTTTGCGGTTCAGGAAGGGAGCTAAAATCAAGTTTGTTACATTCGGCAAGCCAGTCCACGGCCATTTCTCTTTTGTGCCGGTAATATCCCGCAATAACGCCGTAGCTATGTCTTATTGCCATATAGCACCAAAAAACAGTTAAAAACACAATATAAAAAACCAAGAGATTTGGTGCGATGAGCCCAAGCCACAATGGCGACAATAAAATTGCCCATGTAAGAAGCCCGGGAACCATTGATAGCAGGCGGTATGCTTTTTTATCGTATTTTTCGACCAGCTTTTTTACCATTTTTTGTGCGCTAGCTATGCAGTCAGGCGCATATTTTTGAACAGGTTTAATGTGTTTTCACAAGAGTCTTGCGCAACCTTTTCAAAGGGCAGGTTTTTGGTTGCGGCCACAATTTGTGCGATCATTCTAACATTTTTGGGTTCATTTTGCTGGTTCTTTTGCCCAGTAGCTAGTTTTTTTGGCAAAATATAAGGCGAATCGGTTTCCAGTAAATACATGTCGTCTGGAATTTTTTTGACAGTTTCAAGCAAGTAGCTTTTGTTGGTGTAGGTAACAAAGCCCGAAAATGAAATTTTGAACCCGAGTGCCAGTACTTTTTGAGCAAAATCCCAAGAACCGTCAAAGCAATGGACAACGCCGGTAAGCGTTGAGTCTGCGTGGTGTGTGAGCAGACGTAGCACGTGTTCGTCACCGTTGCGATTATGCACAACAAGTGGCAGACTGCGTTTTTTTGCAAGCAGAATTTGCATGTCGAAAAGTTGGAGTTGGGAGTCTAGTGTTCTTTGGTTTTGCCAGTTGGTAATGTCTATACCACATTCGCCAATGCCAACTATTTTTTGGGTGGTGTCTTGCGCGAGTGCGTTTGTTAACTGAGTTTCAAGTGTGTCTAGAGGTATATCTTGATTCTCGTGAGGGTAAATGCCGATTGTGGCGTACACATTTGGCAGGTTTTGGGCAAGTGTTAATGCGTTTTGGTTTTCTGCAAGTGAGGTGCCGATTGTGATTACTTTTTGCACGTTTTCTTGTGCCGCGCGTTCGAGGAGAGTTTGGGCCTTGGTAATGTCGGTAGGTAGATGGCAATGTGAGTCGATTAGCATGTAGTAATTGTATACCAGTTGATTATTGGCCTTTACAAGTGTAGGATGGCTTTTTAACAATTACAAACCGTATATCGATAAATGAGGTAATAATGCGTAGACTGCGTAGGTGGGCGAACTATGAAGTTGATCGTGAGTTCAATATACTAAGAAATGAAGAACTGGTTGGTAGAAATGTGAGCAGGGCACGCCTCAGGATTGGTGCGTTTTTAATTATAGTAGCACTGTTGATCCCATTATATACAGTATCAGTACCGCTTGTGCTCGTGGGAAACTTTATTGTTCAGATGGGAGTAGCATTGCTGATAAGTGCATCCAGAGAAAGATACAAAGGTGAGGTGACTTCCATGGAACTTACTCAGGATCCTGCCTCGCGCTCAACAACTAAGTATGAAGAGCGTGGAAGCTTTGGGTGCGGAGTTTATTTCTATTCGATTGTGCCGGTAGCTGTGATATATACTGGGTACAGTCTTTTACTGTTGCTGTTTTAGCAATTGTAAATGCATGTGAGTGGGCGATCTCGTTTCCAATGTGATCGTCCACATTTATTTTTCTTTGTATACTATACCCATGCTAATTCTCGGAATCGAAACCTCATGTGATGAAACTGCAGCCGCTTTGGTCGAAAACGGAACCAAGTGTATATCGAGCTCGCTAGCAACCTCACTTGAACTACACCAAAAAACCGGTGGGGTTGTGCCCGAAGTAGCCGCGCGCAAGCAGGTTGAGTATATAACGCCTGTAATTGCCAAAACCCTTGAAAAAGCCGGCATAACTCCCAACGAGGCAGTGCAAAAAATAGACGCTATAGCTGTAACCGTTGGCCCGGGGCTTATTGGCTCGTTGCTTGTGGGGGTCGAGGCTGCAAAGGCTTTAGCTTTTGCGTGGCAAAAACCGTTAATTCCGGTAAATCACTTGGTTGGACATATTTATGGGAATTTTGTAGCAGTCGATGGGTTTACGCCAACAGAAGTTGTTTTTCCTGCAGTTGTGCTAATTGTCAGCGGAGGCCACACCGATTTGGTTTTAATGCACAATCACGGCAATTTGCAGTATCTTGGCTGGACACTTGATGATGCCGCAGGCGAGGCATTTGACAAAACCGCCAGACTTTTGGGGATTACCGACTATCCCGGCGGACCAGCACTATCTAAGCTTGCAGCAACTTGCTCAAAAAACTTACTTGCAGGCAAACTCCCGCGGCCAAAAATGCATGACCACGATTTTAACTTTTCTTTTTCGGGTTTAAAGACGGCAGTTAGAGTGCTTGTTGAAAGCGGGACTGTGCCGACCAACCAAATTGCCTGTGAGTTCGAAACCGCTGTCATAGATGTGCTGGAAAAAAAGACCTTTGCCGCGGCCAAAAAATTTAATGCCGGGTCAGTACTGCTTGGCGGTGGGGTTTCTGCAAATTTGCCCCTGCGTACTCGCATTAAAACCCGTGCCGAAAAAGAGGGCATTGCATTGCATGTTCCGCCCCCGGCATTATGCACTGACAATGCGATATACATTGCAAGTGCCGCATTTTTTAATTACACCAAGGCCGATCTAGGCAAGGTGAAGGCAGATCCAAGTTTGAGAATTGTAGCAGCTTAGTTTGTTATTAACTTCAAGAGGGAGTCAAAAGTCATTTGTGTTGCTTCTTGTTCGTTTCGTTTCTTAACCTCAACCGTGTCACCAGTTTTTTTTGACACCACAACTCTGTACGGACAGCCAATCAAATCAGCATCCGCAAACTTTGCACCGGCCGAAACATCTACGCGCTCATCAAACAGTACCTCAACGCCGGCTTCAACGAGTTTCTCGTAATGAGAATTTGCCATGCGGGCAACTTGTGCATCTTCTAAATTCAATCCCACCAAATGTACTGTAAATGGCGCAACACTTTTTGGCCACATAATACCTTTTTCGTCGTTGTGTGTTTCAACAAGTGTTGACATGCATCTGCCAATTCCAATGCCGTATGAGCCCATCCAAAAATATTTTTCGCTTCCGTCTTTGTCAACAAATGTTGCGTTGTGTGGTTTGGCATACACTTGGTCTAGTTTAAAGCAGTGTCCCCACTCAATACCTTTTAGCATTTTTAATTTGCCGTGCTTGCAGTTTATACATGTGTCCCCGGCCTTAACTTCGCGAATGTCAGCAAATTCGGGTGTAGGTACATCTCTGCCAAAATTTAGGTTGTATAAATGCACGCCCGTGCGGTTGCCGCCGGCCTCAAAATTTTTGCGGTCTTTGCTTGATATGTCGCCAACCAGCTGCACAGTGTCAGGCAGGTCAACCGGACCCATAAAACCTACTTTAGCGCCGGTAAGCTCAAAAATCTCCTTTTCGCTTGCAAGCTCAAGCGTACTTGCACCAAGGTGTTTTTTAAGTTTAGTTTCGTTGATGTTGTAATCACCGCGTACCATAGCGGCTACAAATCGGCCGTCAGCTTTAAACAAAATGGTTTTGGTAGTTTCGTGCAGCTGTATGCCCATTAGTTCGGCAAGTTTTTCGCAGGTTACTGCCTCTTCGTTTATAAATTCCTGTACCTCTTTTTCCGTTGAATCGTGTTCGTAGGTTTCAAAAAGCGATTCGGCCTTTTCAATTTGTGCAGCGTAGTCGCAGGAATCGCACAAAAAGGCGTATGCCTCACCCATATCTGTCTCAACTAAAAACTCATGATTAAGATCACCGCCAATTGCGCCGCTGTCAGATAACACAGGCGTAACCTTTAGATCAAGTTTTTCGGCAATGCGCAGGTATGCGTTGAAAAATGTAGTGTAGCTGTCAAAAGCAGCCTCTTCAGACACATCAAACGAATACGCATCCTTCATTACAAACTCACGCACTCTCAACAATCCGCCTTTTGGGCGTTTCTCGTCACGGAACTTGCCGATAAATTGGTGAATGTAAATAGGCAGGTCTTTGTAAGAAGGCTTAAAGTCTTTTACGATTTCGGTCATGAGTACTTCGGCGGTTGCCCCTAATGCAAATGTAGCCCCGTGGTGATCTTCGATCACATGCATCTCGCCGCCAAACGCTTTGTCGCGATTTGTGGTTTGCCACATCTCAATCGGGTGTAGCAATGGGGTTGTAACTCGCTGACTGCCTACGTTTTGCATCTCTTGCTCTATTACAGCAATAATCTTTTCCCACACTCTGTAACCAAGAGGCAAAAAAACATATCTACCTGCCGACACTTGCCTAATAAAGCCACCTTTGTGCAGTAATTTGTGATTTACCGCAGTTGCATCACTTGGTTCTGATTTTATTGTTTTACCAAATAATTGAGAATAACGCATTAGTGGGATTCTACCATTTTTCCGCCAAACATAACTATCTTCGGGTACGGTATAAATCGTTCCGAAAACTTGATATGCTTATTTTGTGAAAAGAAGTTTGGGTTTTTCTACCATTCCGATGCTAGTGCTTGTATTTTTATGTGTTGCAGGGTTTTTGATTTTTTTGTATTTGTTCAAAAGACCACCGGCCCCCGAAATTCAATTTCCTAATTATGACAATGAATCTAGTTCGACACCCACAGAAGTATTTTCGAATTACATAGGAGAAGACGCAGAAATAGTAAGTGTAGATGACTTGACGAATAAGTATGTTAATAAGACTTACGGTTTTGAGGCGACTTATCCTAAGTTTAACCTAACCACTGTAGATTGTCTTGGCAACATTGGCGAGGTTGCGCTTAAGCTATTTGATGTGCCAGATAAGAATACTTTTTATATTGCGGACGAAAAATTCATATACGTGTTTTACAAGGAAACTCCTAATGGTGGCTATGTCAATGATCCTACCACGTGTGAAGTTAAAGATACCAATCTTGATTATATTGTGAATGGGTATGATGCAGGTGGTCCGGACCCACTTGGGTTGGGTGTAAATATAAGGAGTGTCTCCGCATTTCAAATCTTATTTGAAAAGATTGTTGACGAGAATGAGCTAAACGCATTGGTTGCTAAAAAATACCCCGGGTGTTTTGCGGGCGAGATGACGCCACTGCTTGATAATGACGAAGTGTTTGTTGTTGAACTTGTTGATGAAAATGGCAGAAATGATTTAGAGAGCAACTGCTGGACCAATTTTATTTACATGTTTTATTACGCAAAAAGTACTGGAACCGCAGTGTTAACAAGCGGATATCAGGCGGCGTCTTTTAATGGGACAAAC
>CAYXGU010000009.1:0-19602 GCA_964464645.1 uncultured Candidatus Saccharibacteria bacterium | reverse complement strand
GCACCTTAATGAAAACGGCACACCTGCATCAGGACACGAGGACGATGTTCCAGTGGATCCTGAAACCGGACTTTGTCCGGGCGAAGAACCAGTAGAGGATCTTGGGATCATAAGGGTATGTAAAGCTGTTATGAACGATAACCAAGAATTTGTTACCGCCGGTGAATTTGCAGTTGACTTCACTCTAAGTAGCTTTACGCCAGAACCAACGCCTTCAACTGGTGACCCTGTTGGAGAATTTGGTGACGCAGTATTTACAGCTCCCCTTGATCTTAGTGAAAACTTGTTTGCCGACAATCAGGATGGGCTTGATTCAGAGTGTGTAGTTTTTGATGATTTAGCACTCGGGACCTACTACTATGATATGGAGCAGATAAGTGGCGAAGGCAACTGGCTTGCGCCGCTTTACTACGATAATGAAACAAATAATAATCTGGTTTTTGTCTCTGATTTAGGTGAATACCAGGACAATCTGTTTGATGATGATTCAGAAAATGACGACGAGCGAGATCAAAATTTTGATGGCATGGTTGAACTAACAGAAAACAATCCCGAGCGTACAATTGTAGTTCTTAACAGAGTTGAGGAAAATCAATGTAAAGAAGGCGAAAAATGGGCCGATGCGCACGAGAAGTCAACCCAAGGGACAAGAAAAGACGGTAGTGCAGTTTTGCCAGAGCGTTCCGACCCAGAAAACGCACTTGGCGAACCTGACGGTAAGTTCTTTAGCCTTGGAGTAGATGGTTCAATAACAGTTTCGTTCCAATACCCAATTTTAAATGTCGACGGGGATGATCTATCGTTTCACGAAATTACGAATGATAGAGACAGATATCCTGAAGAACTTGCAACCGTGGAAGTTTCACAGGACGGTGCTAGCTGGTATCAACTTGGAACAGTTTCAAGTAAAGCAACAGGTGGGGTTGACTACCAAGATATTTCTGACTCTTACCCGGAATTAGAGTGGATCAAGTATGTCCGCCTAACAGACACCACCAATTTTGCCCCACACAGAAATGATGCAGACGGCTACGATGTAGACGCAATTGATGCAACATATGGCATTTGCGAAGACATAACACCAAACACAGCAACCGTACAAATTTGTAAAGCCGACACTGATAGAAATAGACTTGAGGGCTGGAACATGCAGTTACTTGGCGAAAGACTTGAAAAAGTTACAGTGTATCCTGATGGAAATACCTACTCATCTGCTATTTATCCGCTAGGAAATTACGTACTGATTGCACTTGGTACTTATGAATACAGAGGCGACACCGGATTACTTACAGACGCTTCATATTCTGAGCGCCTTGCGGAAGATGGCTATGTTGGGCCTTACTTCCCATGGATTAACGTAACTGATTTTGAGTCACCATTTGAAGGCTATTTGGGCGTAATGGTAAACTCAAACCCAACCGACTGGGGGTATTTTTCACCTGCGCACAAATATGCACTTGGCTACCCTACTTACATGGGCAGATTTGATTTTGCAATCCTAGATGATAACTATGAAGATAATACTGGCTCGCTTGAAGTCAATGTTGTTGAAGGATACGCAGGTCTTACCGGCGAAAATGGGTGTGTAACCTTTGAGAACGTACCTTACGGAACTTACGATGTTGGTGAAATCCTACAAAAAGATTGGAAAAACGTAAGCGGCCTTGAAGAAGTCGAAGTTGACGAACCACAAGAAAAATTTGCAGTCGTTAACGAGCATCTTGTGGGTGAGATTAGAGGCTTTAAGTGGAACGACATAAACGGTAATGGTGAGTATGACGAGTGTCAAACGCCAAATCTGCTTGACATTATTAACAACGACACTGAGTGCGAATATAAACTTGGCGGCTGGACAATATTTATAGACCTTAACGAAAATGGTGAGCTAGACGAAGACGAACCAAGTCAGCAAACTCAGGAAAGCGGCAACCACTTTGGGTGGTACAAGTTTAGCAACGTTCCTTATGGTGAATATCAGGTGTGTGAGCTTCAACAAGACGGTTGGGCTCAAACCTATCCTGTAGATCCGGTTTGCCATACGGTAACTGTTCCATCTGCGCATGACAATGGCCAAACTGCATACAACTTTGGTAACACTCAAAGAGGCTCTATACATGGCCAAAAAATTGAAGACCTTAACGGTAATGGGCAGCAAGATGAAGGCGAAAATACTATTCCAGAATGGCGAATAAGGCTTTGTAAGCTTGCGCAGGATAACACTCTATTACGCGTAGCTAATGAGGTGGTGGCAAACGGTCTGTGCGAATACACCGATCAAACCTACACCGATGAAAATGGTAACTACTGGTTTGAAAATCTCGAGGATGGTTGGTACAAAATCTGCGAGGAACAACCTGAGGGATACATCGTTATTTACCCAAACAACGGATGCTACCTAGTACACATCCAAAACGGTGAGATTGTGTACAACTCAGAAAACCTTATTGTAAATGGCGGCTTTGAGCTGCCGGTTGTTGAGGGTGACTGGGATCAGTATCCCGAAGGCACCGACGGACTTGGTTGGAGTGTTGATTGGTTTGGCGGTAGCGATTCTTACCAAGATACCGACCGCCCAGAACCTGCAAATCTAGAACTACAGAGAAGTGTAAGCAACTGGAATGATTACGAGGGCAACCAATACGCTGAACTCGACACCGACTGGGGCGCACTAAATGGCGAACCGGCAAGTGTACGTATTTACCAAGAACCGCAAGTATGTGCTGAGGCTACATACACACTAAGCTTTGCATGGAGCCCACGTCCAGGTCATCAAGACAACGTCCTTGGGGTGTACTGGGAAGGTGGACTGCTTGACACATTTTCTGGCGGTGGTAGTGAGAACACAGTATGGCAGTACGAAGAGTTCACAGGGCTAACTGCACCTGACGGAACCGCATTAGTAGAATTTATCGAAGAGGGCAATGCTGACTCATTTGGGATGCTCCTTGATGATGTAAGGCTTATTCCAACAAGTGCGTGCAGGAGCAGCTATGATTTCTTTAACCAGCCCGTCACAGAAGAGCCAATATTCTTGGTTTCAAAAGACAACAACTGGGATGGTACCGACTTACCAACCGGTGAACCACACACTGTGGTCTACACAATTATAGTCCGCTTGCTAGACTCAAGGCTTGCAAACGTAACCTTAACGGACCTTTTACCGGAAGGGTTTGCATATCTTCCAGGTACTTGGACAGCTGACTCAACCGTCCGTGGTGACTTAACCGGATCAATTCCGGAACCAGTATATTCATCGCCCGGTATTTGGTACCTAGGCGACATGGTAACTGATGAAGTTGTAACATTGACCTACAACGCATCCATTCCGGCATCAGTCGGTGGGGGAGTATACAAAGATCTGGCCTTTGCCTCCGGCGAGTCAAGGCAAGGTGATGTACTTGCGTTCTCAGAGCCAAACTCTGATCCGGTTGACAACGGGGTTATTGATGACCACTTTGTGGGTACGCGAGTAGGGCTCATAGACACTACCGAGCCAAGCGAAGCCAGCAGTGACGTAAACTTTGAGGAAGAAATTGTCGAAGTTGGCGAAGTACTTGGCGCATCAACAAGCTTACCTGCAACAGGTGCAAATAGCATGTGGGTAAAGCTTGCAGTAGCAATTTTGGCAATTGGTGCTCTGCTTACCGTTGCAGGACTTATGCTTAGGAACAAAAAAACAACCGGCGTGGCAGTTATTTTAGCTCTTGTGCTCTTTGGCTTTGCCACAAAAAGTGTATACGCGGCTGAACTGTCATTAAGAGTCTCAGAGCCCGAAAGCCCAACAAATGCCCCATTTGTGCTTGATTATGTAACGCTTGATATTTTGGGGCGTGACATCGAAGTAAAGTGCTTTAAGAAATCACCTACCGACGGCGCGTTTGTCGAATTTGAGTCAACCATAATTACAAACGGCACAGGTAATTCGGGGCTGTGTGAAGTAACCGAAGGCATTTTGTCTCAAAGCGGAACATACGCCTTTGAGGTGACCGCAGTTGCCGGCGAAGATGTGTCAACCAAGCAAACAGTTGCACTAAGTGTTGACTTTAGTACCGACAAACCATCTAAACCAAAATACATTGAAAAAGACAAGAAGAACTCCTGCGAATACGAGGTTGAGTTTAAGACTTCTGACGGCACCAGCTATGTTGAAGTCTACCGAGACAACGACACTAATGTAAACGCCGATCCGGGGACTAGAATTCGCACAATCGTAATTGGTAGCAACGAAGAGCACACTTTTACCGACAATTTGCCCGGAGACTGTGAAAAACCATACTACGGTGTACGTGCATTTAACTCTTACGGCAACCCTTCTGACCTAAGGGTCGAGGAAATAACCGAAACAGTTGAAGAAACCGTCACCATCGAGGGTGAAACAACAACTGAAGGCGAAACTTCAGGTGGGTCAACAGGCGGTACAGCAGGAACACAACAATTTGGGGCTATTCTAGGCTTCCAGACACCTGGTACAGGGGCTAATGCTCTTGCAGGAGGTGCTGATGCCAATCAACCCGGAGTTGGACCTGACGGCATTCCAGGCACTGAAGACGACACTGATAATGGTCTAGTACTTGGCGCTGAAGAATCAACAGCAAGCACAGATTCTGACGCTGACGCAGAAGAAGAATTGTCGATCTTTGCAAGATTCTGGCGCTGGCTCTTGGCACTCTTTGGCTTTGGTGAGTAACTTAAATTACAGCAGACTTTTAACTACAATTGGGCTATCCCTTATGGGGATAGCCTTATTGTTGGTGGTACTGATTTTTCGCGGTGTTATTGCAGAAGAGCTTAAATATACTTTTGGTCCTAAACCACAGGCAAACGTTGTAGTCCAAACAAGCCTAACACAAAATAGTGCGGCATCTCAGGCCAGCACATCAGTGATTTACCCTGCCGATGAGCAGTTTTCAATAATTGTGCCTAAAATTGGTGCAAATTCAAGAATTATTCAAGATGTAAACCCAGCCAGTGAACCCGAGTACACCGCTGCACTCTATAGAGGGGTTGCACACGCGCAGGGAACCGCACTGCCTAATGAGCCTGGCAATATGTTTCTATTTGCACACTCAACTGACACTTTTTTTAATGCCAACAGATATAATTCGGTATTTTATTTACTTAGAAAGCTAACAATTGGTGATAAATTTTTTATTGTGCACAACAGCCAAGTTTATAACTATGAAGTAACAGAGATAAAGACTGTTGAGCCTACTGCAGTTGAGTATCTTAATTCGGCAAGTCAGTTTGCAAACGAACGCACTGCAACCCTAATGACATGCTGGCCTCCAGGAACTACGTTAAATAGATTATTGGTAATTGGAAAACAGATTTAGTCGGTCTTAATATACGCGCCGGTATAAGAGCCAATATCCCCCGCAAGCGCCAACCCTAAAAATAGCCAGTCAAACCCTGTGATCCCCCCCGGAAAGACAATAATATACATAAGTGTTGTGAACGGCAAAAAGATAATACCTAAAATTGGGACGATAATTGTTGAAAATGTCCAGTTAAAGCGGGAAGTGTCAAATAACCACCAAAGTATTGTGGCAAGTCGTGGACCTGCGAAGACGAGAACTAAGAATAAGCAACACATGTGTATATAGTATACCTTTTAGGTTTAAAAGTACATGGGACTGGATTCAGATAAGGTACTGGGCCGTCAAACCAAGAAATGATTGGTCTGATGGCCCTCGACATAACACTAGTTAGTTGTCGTTTCCTGTCGGCGGCAGGAATGGTAGCTCAAGCTCCATTAAATAACAGGTTTCGTCGCACTCCGGAACAAAGACGAAACCCTCTCCAGGGTTGTAGCCTATCGGAATACACCCATCGCCGTACGTAGTAAAGTGCACATAAAAGGCATTCTTGCCTGAAGGTTTGGCAAGTGACGCTTTCACCTTTACGCACACTTCAGCGCCAAGCGGCAGCTGCTCACTGGCGTCGATGCTGAAAGATCTCCCCCCGACTGTGTATTTCACAGTATTCATTGTTGCATCGCATTGATCCGCGACACTTACCCACACGTACTTAAATGCATGTGTGGGGTACACCTGACCCAAACTTCCTGACACGGTGAGATACGGAACATAGTCCTCATCCCTGTCAAAAACAACTTGGCCGTCTCCAACAGGTTCCCAACCGTAATTCAGCTGTTTGGCGATCGACAAGTTGATCGCGCTGTCGGCCGCCCGTGCTATCGAGAAGCTCACGAAAAACACCAGCACAGCTACAAGTGCTAGCCCAGCGAAGAACTTCAACTTTTTCACTTCCGTCTCCTTGCACTTTTGTCCAGAACACATGTCTGAATCTGCCGCTATATTAGCAAATAACCCCATAAAGTACAACTTTAGGTTGTTTGCGTAAAGCTTACTAAGGACCTTAAAGACACAAAAAACCTCTGGCTATAACCACAAAAAAAGAGCGCCCCGAAAGGCGCCCTCTTCAAAAAAACCACTTCAAAAGTAATAACTAAACCTTAACCTTTGACGGATCACCAAGTGAGCCGTATTCTTCTTCCCAATCGTATGGTTTCATCACATCTTCGTTCATACTTGCAATTGCGTATTGGAATGCCATACCAAACCCGGCAAGGAGAGCCCAGATTATGAGCCAGAAAAATGATTCCCACACCATAAATCTGGTAAGCTCAAGACTTCCTGCAAGTGTAGGTACCTGTCCAAACAAGGCAAACACGCCTGTAAGAACAGCCATGGCTCCACCCGAAGCAGTTAAGAAGATGATCAAAAATCTTGGCATCTTTGTCATTGCAAATAGCAATCCAAACAATACTGCACCACCAACACCAACAACAAAAGTTAACACTCCTGGTTCAAAGCCAAGTGCGAGCATAAGCCCAACACCTAACACATAACCGCTTGTAACACCAAAAATGTAAACTGCTAAGGAGTAGACGTAGTAGGCAATTACTGCCAAGAAGATTCCAATTATTAACCCAATGATCAACCCAAGTGCCGCCGGCATAAAGCCTGTGCCCAATAGCTGCTCGATTCCGTTAAATCCAAATGAAAGCCCTGCAAAAAACCCCCAAATTGGCAACAGAAATCTAAAAAACGGATACCCAAAGAAAGCAAACATTATACCAATAAGGACAGCAAAGCAGAAAAATATTAAAACTTCTAGCATTTTTAAATCACCTCCTTTGTCTAATAGCATTATATACCCAGGTGTATACCAAAAACAAGAATTAGCGTTATTAGTATGTTAAAATAACGGTATGCAAACTTTGCAACCTAAACACCTTTTTATCGCATTGGTTATTTTTGCCGGCACTATAATTATTTCGGCACTTGTTTTATCTAGTGCGTCACTCTCAATAAGAACAACTCAAACTCAGGTTGGAAATGACGGCGCAATTACAAATGCTATTAGTGTCACCGGCGATGGGACTGCTGTAGCGGAGCCAGATTTGGTGAACATCTCGGTTACAGTAAGCGAAACAGCCCAAACAACTCAGCAGGCACAAGAACAAACAAATGCAAAAGTTGCCCAAATAATTGATATTGCAACAAATAACGGGGTAGATGAGCAAGACATTAAGACAACCCAACTGTCGCTAAATCCTAAATACGAATATGAAAACCGCACCAGAGTGTTTAAAGGATATGACGCGGTCCAAACTCTGGAAATTCAGTCAAAATACGTAAAAGGCGATACTGCAGTTCCAACCATGCTTGACCAAATTGCCGCAATCAACAACGTGCAAATTAATGGCATTTCATTTGATGTCGAAAATCGAAAAGCACTGGCAGAGCAGGCAAGAGAGTTAGCATACAAAAGTGCCGAAGAAAAAGCCAAGCAACTTGCAAGTCTGTCGGGGGTATCACTTGGTAAGCCGATCTCGCTCACAGACTATTCACAACAATTTAACGAGGGAACCATGAAAGCGCTTGATATGGCGTTTGCAGAATCACCTGTTGCCGGTGGCGCGCCAACAACCCAAATCATGGGCGGCGAACTGGAACATACCATTACAATAGATGCAGTTTTTGCCATTGAATAAAGTTTGGAGGGCCCCACGCGGAGCCCACCCATTCTTATCTTGCGCTTCTAAGCTGTAAAGACAGTACAATAAATAACACTCCAATAGCCAACCCGTAAATGCCAAGTAAAATTGGAATCGCAACCAGCCCCGAAAGCGGGTTGGTGAGCAATAAAATGCCAAGCGCAACGCCGACAATGCCTGCAACTGCAAGGAGCCAGCTTTTGCGTTCTTTTCTGGCATTTTTATCAAAAGAGGCAACTATTCTAAGCACTCCGGCGATCAAGATCCAAATTCCTACCACGTATACAAATAAAAAGAGGCTAAGCGCCGACCACTTTAGTACAAAAATGCCTAATAATATCCCAAGAAACCCTTCGAGCACATACATCCACCAATTTGCGTCCTTATTAATGTTTACAAACCCTAAAATCAGTGTCATCACACCTTCAACCAACGCGTACACCCCAACAAACATGACAAGCACCGCAACGGTAGATATTGGGTAAACTAAAGCCATAATACCCAAAATAATGAGTAACACGCCTCTAATTGCTAATAGCCACCAATATTCAGCAAAATCTTTCATGTAAGTACGTCACCTCCTTTAGTAAAACTCATAAAAATAGTTTAAGTCCTGAAAATAAATTTAACAAGCTTTTTGCCCTTACTTCTGCTATTATAGTGCCGTGCGCATACTAAAAGCACCAAAAGCGGTTGCTACAGAGCTAATTAGAATATCAATAATCTGGCTTATTCAATTTGTGGGGATTTTGGTGGCAGTTAGAATCATTGACGGCTTTATTATCGACACTTACCAGACCGCACTCGAATTAGCACTGGTTTTGGGACTGCTAAATGCCTTGTTATGGCCGGTGCTCACACGCATAACCCTTGCACTTACCGTCTTTACCTTTGGACTAGCTACATTAGTATTTAACGGCCTTTTTGTCCTTATTGCGGCTGAACTTGTGCCCGGCGTAGAAGTTGCCAGTTTGTGGTCTGCGATTGGCGTAGCATTTTGGCTAACTGTGGTGACTACCATATTTTCTACACTGTTTTCAATTGATGACGACAGCTCCTACTACCGAAACGTGGTAAAAAAGCACTTTACTAAAAATGCAACTCCTAAAACCGACAAACCGGGCCTAGTGTTTTTGGAAATTGATGGGCTATCGGGCCCAATTTTTAAGCAGGCGCTCGAAAATGGCTCAATGCCAACACTAAAGTCGTGGCTGGACCAAAAAACATACAAATATACCCAGTGGGAAACTGATCTGTCGTGCCAAACCGGCGCATCACAGGCGGGCATTTTACATGGAAACAATGCCGACATGCCGGCCTTTAGGTGGGTAGAAAAAGCAAACGATAACAAAATTATGACCTCAACAGGTCCGTCTGACGCCCCGGTAATTGAAAAACGCCATTCAAACGGTAAGGGCTTACTGGCAATTGCAGGCGCCAGCAGGTCAAACCTATTTTCGGGCGATGCTACCGACGCGATTTTTACCTACAGCAGACTAACTAACATAAAAGCTTTTTATAACAACATTTTGTTTGCCTACTTTGCGGTACCATACAACCTAAACCGAACCTTGGCGCTTTTTGTGCTTGAGATTGCGCTTGAGTACCGTAACAGAATTTATCAAAAAGTAACAAATACCCTGCCACGACTTGGTAAAGAAAAACGGGGAAAATTTTACCCCGCAGTTCGCGCGTTTGTAACCGTATTACTAAGAGATTTAACAACATATACACTAATTGGCGATATTTTTGCCGGCGAAAAAGACGTGGTATATGCAACGTATGTTGCGTATGACGAAGTTGCGCACCATTCCGGAGTAGGGGACAGAGACGCATTTATGACCCTTGGTAAGCTGGACAAGAGCTTTGCACGGATTGCAAGTGCTGCTACAGAAGCTCAGCGTAAATATGATTTTGTTATTTTATCGGATCACGGCCAAAGTAAAGGCGCTACCTTTAAACAACGCTACAAAATCACTCTTGAAGATTTGGTCCGGCGCGGCATGGAAGACGACAAAGCAAGAATAAAAAGCCGATTAGACACAGAAGAAGGCTGGGAACACCTAAATATGGTTTTAACCGGTGCAATTCAGGACAAAGATAGCGCGGGGGCAAAGACGCTAAGAAAACTTGTGCGCAAGCGCATGTACAAAGGAAGTGTGGTTATGAGTCCGGAATTTACTGAACTTAAAGCTGGTGAGGGCAGGGGAGACACTAAAACAGATGTGATAGTTTTGGCATCTGGGAATCTTGGGTTAATTTACTTTACCAAATGGAAAACCCGCCTAACCTATGAGCAAATTACTAAGAAATTCCCAAATATGCTGATTGGGCTTGCGCAGCACGATGGTATTGGATTTGTACTGGTCCAGTCCGCAAAGTTTGGCCCGCTTGTAATTGGTAAAAAAGGCGTGCATCACTTAAAAACCGGTAAAATCGAAGGGCAGGATCCGTTAAAACCGTTTGGCCCAAACGCAAAACGACACCTTTTACGTACAAACAGCTTTAAGTATGTCCCGGATATTTTGGTAAATAGTATGTATAACAAAACAACAGAAGAAGGAGCTGCATTTGAAGAACTTATAGGGTTTCATGGTGGAATGGGTGGAAATCAATCAAGACCGTTTATTTTTTATCCTGCCAAGTTTAAAGTCGCCAGTGAACCAATTGTTGGTGCGGAAAATGTGTATAAAGTTTTTAAGGAATGGGCAAAGGCTACTCACTAGCGTATTATTAAACCATGATTGAGACTAACGAATTTTACGAGCAAGACCTTGCGCAGTTTTATAGACTCAAGCTACATTGGACTATTATAATGCGCCGCGCCCTTATGTTTATTTTTGTTTTTCTAGTATGTTACGCTTGCGCCGAAATATTTTTTAACAGATTCTTTTCACGCGAACCTGTACGACTGCAGTTTTTTATGTTTATATTCTTCTTTTTACTTTTTGCCGGCACATATGCAAAGTGGCGCTACACCAAGTTTTTTGTAAAGTCTGACTATGTAGCCAGAAAAAACGGCATTTTTTTTCCTAAGTTTGTGATATACAAAGTCACTGATGAGCTTGGTATTAGGGTTTATCAGGGCTTTTGGGGCAAAATGTTCAAATACGGCACAATTGAGTTTATTACCAGACTTAGCGATGAAAAACACAGACTAACAAACGTGAGGAATCCTTACTATGCGTATAGAATTATTAAGGGCCAAGAGGAAGTTCCCGGTGTACCAGCAGAAGCCCCAGCAGTTACCACCCAACCTAACGAACAACCTACAACACAACCTGCTGTAGAGACGGTCGAACCTGCAAAAGCACCGGAACCGGAGCAGCCCGAACCTGAAGCATTGCCTCCAACTCCTGTGAGTGAGCCAATGACTGAGCCAAAAAGCACTGCGCCAAATTTCAGCGGGGAGATTCAGTTACCTCGGAAAACTGATATCGACCTACCCTAACCCACCACAGTGTGTAAAGCAAAAACAGCAAGATAATTACAAGTTGAATTCCGGAACACCAAATACAAAATGCCCCAATTTCAAAATGCTGTATATATGTTAGATACGCTTCAAACACAAGGGCACCTACTAATGGCAGAAACATTAATTTGTAGTACAAAAGCAGCTTTTTCTTAGAAAGTTTAACAACCGCCGGCAGCACCAAATACCCGGTTAGTGCTAAAAAAAACAAACTTCCCCAAACCGGAAGCTGAACACCAAGCAGTGTAGAGTACATACTCAGTCTAACCGCTTCGCACGAGTTAAAACCGCTGTGAACAATACACTCTACCGGCGCGGGGCGCATATACTGAATCATCAAAAAAAATGAAATAATAAATCCTATACCCGAAAGAAGCATTAAAGTCTTATGCAACCGTGACATTTTAAACATAAGTGCAATTATACCTTACCTGAGTTTACTTTTGCTAACCGCCTTTTTTCGGCCAAGCCAATACCAAAATATACAAGCTTATTCACAAGTGCAGGATACAGCTGCTCGAAGTGCTTTTTGTAAAAGAGTCTTTGAGCGCGTCCCCGTTCGCGTGCCATTTTCACTTGAGTCTCGCGGGATTTGCTTGATGCGGTTTCAACCCCGGCACCTCTAGTACCACCGTGAGAATCTCTAGGAATGCCGCCGCCGCCCAAGTGTGTGACCTGCCACTGCGGTAGATACATAATTTTCCACCCCGCTTGCTTAATTCGATAGCAAAAGTCTACGTCTTCGCCAAAAACATGAAAGTCCTCGTCCCATGCCCCTATTTCTTGCTGAGCCTGCCTTTTTACGAACATAAAGTGACTAATACCTAAATCGATCTCATGCGGTGTTGTTAAATCCTGATCGCCCATGAAATATCCGTTGAACACTTTTGACTTGGGAAACAGCTTGTTCAGCTTTAGAATGTGCGTAAGTGCAACCCAGGGAGTTGGAAAACCGCGATGAGCATCCATATCCTGGCTGCCGCTTGCCAATAGTAGTTTTGGCACTGCAACTCCAACCTGTGGGTTTTCTTCCATGTAGGTAATCAGTTCCCTAAGTACAACTTCGGTGGGATAAGCATCGGTGCCCAAAAAAAGCAAATAATCACCTTTGCTGTGGTTAAGACCCAAATTATGCGCATGCGAAATTCCCAGATTTTCACTGTTAATTAAATGTACCCACGGAAAATCATCAGCCACCAGCTGCGCACTGCCATCGGTTGAGGCGTTATCAATTACAATTACTTCAAGGGGCTCATAACTGTTTTCAAGATTTTCCAAGCATTTACGGAGCAACTCAACTGTGTTGTAGCTAACTATAATTACACTTAGTGTTTTCATTACATGCCCATTATAGCTTGGGATTACACGCAAACACAAAAACAGTCTTCCACAGTCTTGGGCCAAAAACTTCAACCTGTGTACTGCAGTTAGCCGGAAGTGAGTCTAGGTGCTCTACAGAAGTCACAATATAATTTGTGTACTCATCGTGTGCATGCTGAATATTCCCTTCGTAAAAATAGCTAAAAGCTTCAACATTAAATGGCACAAATGTGTAAAAATCGCGCCCACGCGTATTTAAGTACCTAGCCGCCTGCGCATAATACTCACCGCTGTTGTCATACACTTTGGCGCGCATGGCGGTATTTTGCGCGTCTGGGCCAAAAAGAGGCGAATAGTACGCGTAATATACCGGATGAAAGCTATACACTACCCACAGCGTAAACAGCACATAAAGTACACAAATAACCCCTAACACTTGCGTTTTAAGGGTAGAAAGGTAAATCGCCACATACAGTAGGAGTGGCAAAATAAGTGCAACGCTGTATCTGTCTATCTTTTTGTCCGCGGCGGTCAGCGCAAGCAGATACACACCTGTGTACAGCAAGATGTATTTTACGTAGTCAATTTTTAGCACTGTGCGCATTTTGGCAACTGCAACAACAAGCAACACAACTGTGAGTGGTGCCATCTTAAACACTAGAATTGTTGGGTAGTAGACTACTGCCCGCAGGCCGGTAATTTGCTCGCCAAGCGCATCTGACCCGACCGCACTAAAAACCGCAGAACTTAGCTTTTGCAGCACTAAAGTGGGATTAACAAGCAATGCAGGAAACAGCAACAGGGAAGTGCTTAAAAAAATAAGTGCAAACAGTAGCACGGGTCTAAAATTTTTAGTTGCACGAAAGTTATGCACAAAAACCACGGCAATAGGCACTAACACAACAAGCGCGGTAAGTTTTGACAGCACCGCAAGTGCCAAAAAACCCGCAGAAACACACAAAAACTTTTGGTGTGTGTTTTTATGCCACACCAGCAAGCTTAAAAACGCCGCCAACGCAAAATACGCTTCGAATGAGGTTAGGTGAAACCAGCGGTCAATACCAACCACATACGGCTCAAGTGCTACCAAAAACCCAAACAGCAAGGCAGTTTTGTGCGAAAACAGCTTAGCCACTGCAAAAAGTAAAAACACATACACCAGTGTAAGAACTGCAATGTTTGCCATTTTCGAGTACCGGTGAATTATTGGAAAAAAATCTGCGTTTTCTAAAGTTTTTGGCTCGGCGAGCTTGAGCACGTGATACTGATATGAAAACGTAGCCTGTTTTACCACCGCATTTACCCACATTAAAGTAACTCCAGGCTGATAATGCTGATATGTACTTGCAAAGTCTCCGGTTTTAAGTGCGGTCAAAAACCGCTCACTTCGGCGGTGCCAGCGGGCGGCGTCTGAATTGGCAATATCTGTGCCAAGACTTGGGATGCGTAGGCCTAAATATAAAACAACTATAAAGATGGCTAGCAAAAAATAAGGCCTGTGCATAAATAAAGCTTAACATACCTACTTGGTTCAAATACTTTGCTAGAATATTAGAATGTTCTCTGTAAAAATAAAATCGCTCTCTTTTGTATTTTTTGTAACTTTTTGTGTCTATACACTACCAACCTTAAGAGATTACAAAATAGACATGACTACAGGTACTTATAGAAGATTAATGCCTTCTGCAGACGTAATTCCAAACACCTTTTTACCATATCTTATAGTTCGTGAGCACACTGTACTATTTAACAATATTTACGAAACTATAAAGCTTTTTGACGGCGGTCCTAGACCATACTACATAGTTACACTTGGCGAAGATCACAAGTCCGCGTATCCGATCCTAACTGGAATTATGGCAGTGCCTATTTATGCTATTCCATTAATACTAAACAAAATACCTGAACTTACATATCACGAAAATCTTATTAAAATGCTTTTTCTTGGGCGAATTGCTGCATGTTTCTATGCAACATTGTCTGTTTTGCTTTTCTACCTAATCACCAAAAAAGTTTCCACTAACGAGAAAAGAAATTTGATTTTTACATTTATGTATGCATTTGGTACAAGTACATGGAGTGTTTCGAGCAGGGGACTGTGGCAACATACAACCTCACAACTTGCCCTGTCACTCTTGGTATATATTGGGCTACTTGGACTAACAAACAAAAAACTGCTTCCCTGGCTTGGCTTGGTAGCCGGAATTGCTGTATTAATACGTCCGACGAATATAATTTTTGCGTTACTTATAGCACTTTTTGTGCTACACAAGCATCGAGAACAATTTGTAAAATTTTGTGTACTTGCAACGCCTACAATACTAGCATTACTGTTGTATAACACAGTTACTTTTGGCGGGCCAATCTCTGAAGGGTATGGCGCCCGTAATGATTTTAGCTGGGTAACCCCTCTTTGGGAAAGTATCCCAGCCTATTTTATTAGCCCTGGACGCGGATATTTATTTATTTCACCTTTTTTGCTGGTGGGTTTTTATACACTAATCAAGGTTTTTGTAAGTAAAAATTACCTAAGCAAGAAAAACACCTACTACAGATACTTAGGACTTGGAGTAATACTGACACTGCTTCTTTTTGGAAAGTGGTATACCTGGCACGGGTCTCCCGCATTCGGCAACCGAATGCTTGCCGACATTTTACCTATAGTAGGGCTCTTTAGTTACGAGGTAATTGCCGTAATTCGCAAACAGTTTTTTTATCTAGTTATTTTGTTAGGTCTTTACTCAACATATGTACACTTTAATGCAACATATTTTAGGAAGGGAAGATGCTCGGCAGATCACAATTGGAGTTTTTACTGCCTAAAGTTACCAGCTGGCCCAACCGAATACTAGCAGCAAATATTTTTGGTATACTAAACATATGCCACACGAACTACCAAAATTACCATATGCGTATGATGCGCTTGAACCACACATTGACGCGCGCACAATGGAAATTCACCACACCAAACATCACCAAACGTACATTACAAACCTAAACAAAGCGCTTGAGGGTCATGCAGAACTACAGGCTAAAACCGTCGAAGAGCTGTTAGCAGATTTGGCTGCCATACCCGAACCTATTATACAAGCAGTTGTAAACAACGGGGGAGGGCACTACAACCACACACTTTTTTGGGAAAGCATGACGCCTAAATTTCACGAACCATCTGCAAAACTTACTGAAAAATTAGCAAGTGCATTTGGCAGCTTTGACGACTTTAAAACTGAGTTTGCAGCTGCCGGGCTTGCTCGCTTTGGTAGCGGGTGGGTATGGCTTGTGCGTTACGCGGGAGAACTAAAGATTGTTTCAACTCCAAACCAAAATAACCCGATTTCTGACGGCGCTACCCCTTTGCTGGGCCTCGATGTGTGGGAACACGCATATTACCTAAACTATCAAAATCGCCGCGCTGATTATATTGAGGCCTGGTGGAACGTTGTTGATTGGGATGCGGTTGAGCGCAGAATGGTGTAAAATAGGTTAACAAGTTTATTCCAAACCTAGTTAAAAAATAGGAGTCAAGAATGCGTAGCTTAGTGCGTAGGGTGAATGTATTTAGAAGAGAGGAAGAAGTACGTGAGAAGCTTTTTGCCAAAACAAGGAAAGAAGGAAGCGAAACGCCTGAAGAAGATGACAATTTTCTGACCAGGATGTATAGAAGGGATGGGCACAAAGAACAAACTCACGCAGCTCGCACAGCAGACAAATACGACTAGGCGAGAATGCCTCACACATAAGTGAGGCATTCTCCAACACCTACTGCAAACCTATTCTATAAACCTCAATCCCCTCAGAAAAACTCTTCTCCAGCACATACTCCACATCTAAAGTGACAAAGGACAAAATTGACGACGGCTCTTGGCTATTTTTTACCAAAATGTAGTATTCGGGATATTGTCGCTCGCTTTTTGGTTTATGCACGGAAACGCCCTGCAAATAGTATTGACCGATTGTTACATTGTCGTTCGTGTAAAAACTTCGCGGGTTTCCCGCAAGCGCAAAATAATCCCGAACATGATCCCACCCGCGATAGTAGGGAAAACCATATAAAAATAGCTGGTATCTGTCTTTTTTTGCCTTTTCAACATAAAATGGCCCAAAGGCTGAGTCGATCCATGGGTATCCGGTGTTAAATCTTGGAATGTACATTGTTAAGTTGGCTGCAAACATAAACGCAAAAAGTAGCACTAGTCCACCGCCAAAAATTGCCCGCATCGCCGGTTTGGTTAATCCGCCTAACACTTCGGCTATGCCTACACCGGCCAAAATTATTAGCGGAATAACGTAGTTGTAAATATGAGTTCCGGGGTTTTCAAAAAGCAGTTCAATAAGATAAAAAGCACACACAAACCACAGTACCATCAAGATTTTGGCAAAAGTGACATTTCTTACCAATGCAATAACTGCAAAAACTACCGGAAATAGAAAAACAGAACTAAAGTTATAAACCATGAAGGTGTAAATGCTGTTACTTGGCAGATATTCCTTGCCTGTGATTCTGTCGCGCATGTAGCCCCAAATCTGGTGCTCAAAATTACCGGCTGCAAAGTACGGCACAAAAAACATCCCCATTACAAGCAAAAACGGCAAGACAAGAAAAACAACAACCTCAAACACAACTTTCGGCTTTTGGGTGGAAGTTAACAATAAATTCACAAGAACCGCGAGCGTCACAAATGCATAAAACACCGCGTCCCAGTGTGTTAAGAATGCCAGCCCATATGTAATCCCAATCAGCACAAGGTAGCACCTTTGTACCGATAAGCTGGCTGAGCCGCGCACAGCCCGCGCATACAAAACCGTAAAAATTAGGGCTAAAAAGCCAAACAGCAGCAGTAGGCTTTGATACTGCACTGTTCTCCCAAAGCCAATAAAAAATCCATTTAGGGCAAACAGCAGGCTTGCAAAAGCCGCTGACTTAAAGCCAAACAAAAGACGCACAAGCACATAGAATGCAAAAACGGACGCAACTGAAGCTACAGCAAAGGGGATTCTGGTGGTTAACTCGTCATACCCGCCAAAGGTTTTCTCGGCTCCCCACACTGCTAAAAATTGTACAGGCCCTTTGCGCTGATTTAATAAAAAATCGCTTGCGGCAACATCCTTGCGTAAATATAACGCCTTTGTTTCATCACCATAAAAGTGCGAGTACCCCAGCTGATAAAAACGAAAAAACGTGGTTACCACAAAAAGCAAAAGCAAAAAACCAAGCTCATACTTTTCGAAAATGAGTTTAAAGTTAGGCCTGCTCACGTTCTTGTAGATATTTTTCAACTTCAAGTGCGGCCATACAGCCGTATCCTGCTGCGGTAACCGCCTGGCGGTATCTGTGATCGTATACATCACCCGCCACAAAAACTCCTTCCCGTGATGAGAATGTATTTTTTTGTGCTGATGCATAACCTAACTCGTCTAAGAAAATAAAGTCTTTCAAAAAATTGGTTGCCGGAATGTGCCCGATTGCCAAAAACAGCCCGTCAACAGGCAATGTGCTACCGGTTGATAATTTAAGGCCTTCAACTTTTTGCTCGCCTAACACCTCAACAACTTCAGTGTTAAATAAAAATTCAATTTTCGGGTTTTCGAGGGCTTTGCGTAGCATTGTTTTGCACGCCTTCATTTGTTCTTTTGACCCGCGCACCAGCACGTAAACTTTGGAAGCAAATTTGGTTAAAAATGTGGCTTCTTCCATAGCCGAATCCCCACCACCAACAACTGCAACTACCTTTTCCTTAAAAAAATAGCCATCACAGGTTGCACATGCAGAAACACCCCTGCCTCTAAGTCTTTCTTCACTTGGAATGTTTAGCCAGCGTGCAACCGCGCCGGTTGCAATAATCACGGTTTTTGCCTGAAATACGTTACTGTCTGTGTGCACTGTAAAACCATTGTTGGCGTCGCCGGACAGTTCAACTGCATTTTCATCTACTATTTTGGCGCCAAACCGCAACGCCTGTTCACGCATGTTGTTAATTAGGTCAGGTCCTAAAATACCCTGTGGAAAGCCGGGGTAGTTTTCGACCTCGGATGTTTGCATAAGCTGCCCACCCGGAGGATTTCCACCCACAACAAGTGCCGAAAGCTCTGCACGTGCGGCATAAATAGCTGCTGTTAAGCCTGCAGGTCCGCTGCCCAAAATAATTGTGTCGTATACTGTTTGAGTCACTTTAAAAGTATAACATCACTTGTGGCTAAATTGACCTGAATACGCTAATTTGTTAACTTTAGCTTAATGGCACACTTACTCATGAAGTTGCAGGGCAACAAATACGTAAACCATTCGTTTTTTCGCCCGTTTTTGTATATTTACGACGACCATTTGGTTTACACCAAACGGCACAATATCTTTAAAGTCGAAGAAATTACCATGATTTATTTGCAAATAGTGCAAGTTAACCTGCACCGCGGATTTTTCTTTGCAACATTAGAACTGGTAAACACGGGCGAAGACAATGTGCTTATGAAAGGCTTGTGGAAAGGCAAGGCCAAAAAGGCTCGGAAAATAATTGATCAAAAACTGCATGTTGCATACCGCCAAACCCAGCAAAGTGACCCTGCAGTTATGCAAGAAACACAGCAAAATTTTGACGCGCTTGAAAAAAAACTCAACAGGCTAACAGAGCTACTAAATATGGGCAAAATCAGCAAACGCGAGTTTGCAAAGAAAAAGAAAGAATTACTTAAAGAGATTTAGTGATGTGCTAAAATCCTTGTGCTGCAAGGAGTTAGGCGGGATTAGTTGAGTGGCTCAACACCACCCTTCCAAGGTGAAGACACGGGTTCG
>CAYXGU010000008.1:0-20255 GCA_964464645.1 uncultured Candidatus Saccharibacteria bacterium | reverse complement strand
GCCAATTCTCCACCATATGAGAGATAACTTCAAGGTTGGAGAAAAACCCACTTAGTTCGGTCCCAAATCGCCGATGAATGCCGGCTAGAACTCTTTCCATCATTGAAAAGTCTCCTGCGACATAAAGGTTTATGGTTAATACCATTCCCTTCATTTTTTCTGGGAACCAAACGTTACGTTCCTCGTCAACGACTGAGGGTAGGCTGACAAGGGGCGAGTACAGCGGGTGTTTGGGAATTGAATTCCAAACATCCTCAGAAGCCTCGTGCCAAGCAACACCCTTGTTGCCCAAAATACCGGCACTTATAGTCGTCAGCGGTTCCATGTACTGAACTTCATCATGACGCTTACGACTTAGCACCTGGATGTTGTCTGCCTCCTCCAGGATCTCTTTGGGAAACCACATACCGTCGGCCTTTTCATGCCAGATTAGTCCCCACTTGGTGGGAACAAATCTTTCCATGACAACAGTGGCCGATGGAATTGTCGCCCTCGCGTTTCCTAGAGGACGGCAGTTGAACTGATCGTCCAGCCTAATACCAGCCCTGTACGGAAGTGCTATTAGCTGGTCCGAGCGACGCCCGTGAGAACCGTCCTCAACTGTATCCGAAAACGGATACGCCGTCCATTCGGTTGGTTGGAGTAATACTATACTTCTCATTTCTAATCCCACTCATCCAAGTAATAACCCATTATGGATGAGGACACTTTTTTAGTGTCTTCCTGCCATGGGCAGGCGTTCTCCATGGGTGGGAGAAAAAATAACAAACAAGGTATATCTGCCTTTTTCGCATTTACACCTTTTAAAACCATTCATCTGCCTACTATAATGAAAGGCTTAGAAAAGATGTATTAGAAATTAGGTGATCGAGATTCATGGCAGACTAACTTATTTTTCATTCTCTATGGGTATATTGGCTGATTCCTACACTTGAAGCTCACATTCAGCTGCAATCGCATTAGGCAACTGATTATCATCATTGAACAACCCCTCCAAAAAATACTCTAACTACTTTCGCTAAAAATAATTATTACATCACAAAAGCCGGCAAACACTGCCACCAGCAAATTTACCGGCCCTGTGCATATAAACTTACTATTTAGCTATCAACGTACGGTAGGATTCGGGAATCACATGACCAACACTGGTAGGTAAAGGCAGGTGTTAGCATTAGTCTTCCCTTTTCCACTCCAAACCCTTTTGTGCTTGGACATAAGTCACAACGCACACAAAGGACTTGGGTGAAAAGCCACTACTAATTAGGTAGTGACACAATCTCTCTCCCTTGTAGTAACCATGAAACTATCTGGTAGATCTACAAAGGCAGGATAGATAATTTAATATCTACTACAATTCTTACTTTCAAGTGAACATTTTTTAACGTGTGTTCAGCACGCTGTCTCTTTTTTAATGTGAGCCACTCTTCTGCTATATTTTGCAGACAGATTCTCGCGATGCCGCCAACCTTAGTGTTAACAGGCATCAAATGGCAGTTTTAGCATAAGACCACTAAGCGCAAGCTATACTTGCTGCTTACCTTGGTAGGAAATGGTTCATGCGCTGCCTTTGCTCGTGCTGACCTAATTTGGATCATGAGCAAAAGTCTGTCTGCGACGATCGGTGGTTCCTTTAATAAAGTGTGGACAGAAAACCTTCCACCTTTAGTTCTTAAAGTTGTCCCGTTTCGTACAGGCAGATTTCTACCAACGATTAAAGATGATAAAAACACAAAAAAGCTCAGACCTGATGAGAAACCTTATTATGTTTCACCTCAAATCTGAGCCTTCTAAAAAATTGCATTTGGTAGGCAGAGATATTCGGTAGGTTCCTCCAACGGCTGCTATTTAATTTTCAACCGCGAATATTATAACTTATAGTATGTATATTGTCAAGCGCTAATTGACACTGTCAAATGGAGACAATAGCATTGTAAGCTGTTAAACAAATATATTATACTATAGGTGTTATATTCTGTCAACGTACTATTGACATTTAATCTAACCTCTATATTATTTAACTATGTACAAAGAAGTGCTCGAAAAGTCGGGGCTTAAACATGGCGAGGCTGTTATTTATGATTTGTTGCTTCAATTCGGAGATTCCTCTGCAGCAGAAATTAAAAAAAGAACAATCTTCAAACGCGGTATGGTTTACAAGTTTTTGGATGACTTAATAAGTAAGGGGCTGGTTACAGCTCACAAAAAAGCTGGAAAGACTTTTTTTAGAGCAAATCATCCATACGCATTAATGGAATCACTTGATTCATCTATACAGGCAACTAAAGTGGCACAAATTACACTGCAGGCTGCACTTCCGCAGATAGTTTCAACCTTCAACACCATGGAAAACAAACCCGGGATAAGAGTGTATGAAGGCATAGAGGGCATTAAGGAGGTTTATATGGACACCCTAAGGGAAAAGCAAGAAATCTGGGCCATTTTGCAAACCTCAAAAGTAGAACCGTCTCTATATGCTTGGCTTAACACCTACTACGCTCCAAAAAGAGCCGAAGCAAACATCTGGGCTAAAGTAATAGTGGCCGAAGACAGCAAAACCAAGGGCTACATCGAAAAAAACACCGCCCAAAAAAGAGAAACTCGTGTGGTACCTAAACAAAAGTTTCCCGTGGCGATTGAGATGAATATTTACGGCAGCAAAGTTGCGTTTATGAACTTTAGAGAAAACGAAAGTAACATTGGGATCATAATCAATAACAAGCTTATTTCAGAAACCATGCGGGCTCTATTCACACTTGCTTGGGAAGCCACAACAACCTACACATAAGCTGGCCACTCTGAGCGCAGATTAAGTCTTCCCCCGCTGTTGTCTGCCCACACCCGAGGTCCCCGCTCGGCCTTAAACCTATCGTGCACATATAGTGAGCTTTGGAACGATCCGGCATAGTCGGGCCCAAATAACAACGCTTGCCCAAGTGTCATACCCCAAGACTTAACAAACATATTGTAATCGACCTCATAATCAAACATACCCAACTTATACAAGTCATCCCACAATTCCTGTCTGCCTATGTCCCCAAACACAAAGTTCTGATTTTTTGCTAAGACATAGTACACATCTGTCATATCATCCTCCTGCCTCTCGTCTTTATCTTCCTCAACAATAACAAACCCAAATAACTTAGCGTATATGTGCAACTGTTCGTTAGTTATTGCCATTCTGTTAAATTTAACCTTTCCGGGACCATCAAATATGATTTTGCTTTCAATGTGGGATATGTTTAGGTTATGTTCAAGATTTTCCCTAAAAGTATCTATTCTTTTTTTGTATACGCCACTGTTGGTATCAGGCAAATCTAGCATTAGGAGTGCACGGGGGTGAGATACCCGCCCGAACTCATCAAATAAACTAAACCATTCTGCTGCCTTTCTATTATGCAAAAATGATCTTTCGGTTGTAAAACCAACTTGTATGGCATCCTTAAACTTTAGTGCCTCCGAAGTGCCAAACGGAAGTTTGTGCCAATCCCCTCTTATTACCGTAAATCCTTTGTCGGCAAGTTTTTGACGCGCAACGCGCGCGTTTCTTGGATCAAATTCTAGTGCGCTAATTCTTGTGTATCCTCTTTTGTACAACTCACGCGAGACACGCGCATTTCCGGCTCCAAGATCCAAAATTCTAACAGCATGCGGGTCTGTTTGCCCATAATAAGAACCTTCTTGACCCGAGTTGGTAAACTCTTTTACCTCTCCATCAACCATACTGTACTCTGTAGCTTGTGCAAAAATACCAATCACAGCTTCTAGTCTGGTTGCCTCTTTTGCAGTTAATTCGGGCCTCTCATTACTGGCGTAATCAACTAGCTCATACACGTCGGTTAATTTTTCCATGGGGTTTGGCACTTCTTCGCCTTCAAGTAAGCTGTACAGTGCTATAAGGCTTTTTACATACGGATCGGTTTCGGTTAATCCAGCCGCTATTAATGATTTAAAAGCCGAC
Source organism: uncultured Candidatus Saccharibacteria bacterium (assembly GCA_964464645.1). Classification (GTDB taxonomy): domain Bacteria; phylum Patescibacteriota; class WWE3; order UBA101185; family UBA10185; genus CAYXGU01. The sequence continues at coordinate 16,297 of CAYXGU010000008.1, read as the reverse complement.
GATAGCGTGTCAACTGCCTGAATTGGACCGTACACTTTCACAAATTCGCGTAGTACACCCTTTTGCTGATCAGCACTAAATCTGGAATCTAATAACACACTTCTTGCATCTTCTAAAGCGCTTGGAAAATCCTCGGGTTTAAACTGACCCTCTACCGGTACGTCGGAGAATGCAAAGTGGTCAAATATCTTCCCAACCTGGTCAAAATTACCTTCTTGCGCAAATACGATAGCAACATCTCTTAATAACTCGTTACATTCTAGCTTTGTATACTCATAAAAATAACGTGCCATGCCGTATTTTTTGCCCTCACGATAAGGATCACTTCGAAAAAAGGTGGCTTTGGCCCGCCAACCTGCCCGCATGACAAAACTTGCAAGCTGCGCGCGCGGCGTAAATTCCGAGTCTGCCAAGAGGTGCTTAATTGCTGCAAGACCTTCGGGAGGTTGCTCGTCATTTGTAAAATACTCAATCGCTAGATCATCGAAATCAACACCCAGAATTGCACCTAAATTTTCCAATTGTCTCATAGCTAGTTCATCCCATTGCTCCTTGAGGTGGGATTTAAGATATTTTTCCGGTCTGGCATGCATAAAGAAAAAGTTACTGTCAGCAAGCTGCCAGGCCTCAAGAACCGTTCCGATATGTGCCTTGCTTTCCTGCGAGAGCTCATTAGTGCAAATTTGGTGCGCAAGTGATGTACCAGCACCCGCTTCTGAAAGCCTTCTGGCTAACAAGTTTGCGTGAGTAAACCGACCTGGGATTGGTATTAAGTCAGGTACATTCTCGCCAGCTTCACCTGTTGTTTGAATACCAATATGCGGTGGCGGAAATACATCTAAATCAGCCTCTGGTTGGTGGCCTACGGAAGAAAACAACTCATCTGCCAAACTCTTACCATCTTGTCCAATTCGCTGTTCTTGTACAGTATCAGCCGGTGAATTAATGATCTCAGACATACAACAATTCTAGTGCAAATGCGTGAATGTAACAATTGCATTGACACCCCTGCCAAAACCCGCTACAATCCACACATGCTACAACGCACTACCACACATTTTACTTGGAGAAAATCCGTCAAGTTCGGAGCCTGACTTCGTGTGTGTAGTTAATTGCGAGCATTTTTAACCAAAAATCAGCCAAAAAACTAATAACCACTACTAACTCGGAGTCAGATTCCGAGCTTTTTTGGTGCTTTGGCTATGCGGGCTTACAGCCGAAGCAACTCAAAAATCTCATAAAAGGGGTCTGAAATCTAAATAAGGAGGTATCGCCAATGACCAGCGACCGTGTACACGGCACTTGGGGTATTCGTGGCACTTTCGATCACATCAAGTAATCCGATGTGATGCGATCCGGATAAGCCTAACTAAGGCGTAATGCTCGCAAACGCTAAAGAAGGGTGAATCCATTTGTTCGGCTAGGCAGGTGAGGAAGACTCAAATCTACAAAGTCTGATCAAGAGATCAGTTCCGAGTATCTTCCCCACCTGCCCCATTCTAGCATTTCGTGTATTGTGTGTATAATTTAGAAGTTTAGGTTTTGGTTCGAACAAGTGTAAAAACAAAAAAGCCACCTTTCGGTGACTTTTTTGCCCAAACTCTCTTTTGTAGTAAGAAAGCGTTCTAGCTTGCGTGGAGGAATGTTACCAAGAAATAGCTTTAGTGTCAATATTCCTGGTGGACCCGAGGGGAATTGAACCCCCAGAGTTTGGATCGCAAGCCATACTCTCTACCAAAGCGGGCCCACAACTGGTAGAGTAACAAACAATAGTGAAATAAATATGAAAGAAGGTAAAAAAGCAAAGCTACAAACACAACCATATAAAGGCGCACGCGACTTCTACCCACAAGATATGCGCGTACGCAACTATATTTTTGCCACCTGGAAAAAGGTGTGTCTGAGCTATGGCTACGAAGAATATGACGGCCCCTTTCTTGAACCGTTCGAAATTTACGCCGCCAAATCAGGCGAAGAGCTTGTTAACGAACAGCTATATTCCTTTACCGACAGAGGTGGCAGAGTTGTTGCTATAAGACCCGAAACAACCCCTACGCTCGCCCGTATGGTTGCCCAACAATACAAACAACTAGCTCGCCCAATTAGGTGGTTTACTATCCAAAATATGTGGCGGTACGAAAAGCCTCAACGCGGCAGACTGCGTGAGTTTTTCCAACTAAATTTTGACTTGTTTGGCCCCTCAGGCATTGAGGCCGACTTTGAGATTGTAAGTCTTGCCATAGATATCATGCTGGCGTTTGGCGCATCTGCACAGATGTTTGAGATTAAGCTTGGCAACCGCAAGCTCACGGACGCTGTACTTGAAAAACTTGGCGTGTCCGCAGACAAAAAAAAGACAGTCCGCAAATTAATCGATAAAAGCCCAAAAATTTCACCCGATGAGTTAACTGAGTTCCTAAAAACTGACGGCGGGTTGAGCCAAGACCAAGCAAAAAGAGTTAAAGAGTACCTTCAAGACCCGCAAAACATGGTAAAAGCATTACTTGAAGAAGGCTCTGAAGGCGCAAAAGAAGTAACAGATTTACTCAATTTAGCCACTGCTTTTGGCAAAAATCAATTTATAAAATTTGACCCTGCAATTGTACGCGGGCTTGACTACTACACGGGCAATGTTTTTGAGCAATTTGACAAAAATCCCCAAAATACCCGCGCAATGTACGGTGGCGGCAGATATGACACATTAGTCGAAGAATTCGTAAATGAAAAATTACCCGGGGTTGGTGCTGCCGTTGGCGATGTCACCATGCTTAACTTCCTAACAGACTGGCAGCTGCTCCCCAGCTTCCCTACTCTAACCAGCTACCTAGTCACCTTGTGGCCTGCTGAAAACCCAGCTGACCGGCAAAAATTCCTTGAACTAACTTTAAGGACTGCCGAAAAGCTGCGTGCTGACGGTAAAATAGTCGAAACCTGGCTAGAATCCAACACAAAACTGGAAAAACAGCTAAAATACGCCGACAAAAAAGGAATCGAGAATGTTGTGATTATCGGGCCTGAGGAACTAGCCAAAAATGAGCTAATTGTGAAAAACATGAGAAACGGCGAGCAAAGTACACTTGTGTTAGCTAGTAGATAAAAACGTCTAAAATGAGTAGAATTTAGTAAGTGCCCAAAAAAAGCCTTTTATTCTTTTTAATTTTTGCCATATCTTTGTTTACATTTGCCGCGCACGCGCAAGACATAACCCCTCCAACAACAACCGTTGTGCAGACCCCAAGCTCCCCGGACGGCGACAATGGCTGGTATGTCACCAGTGTGCAGTTTGAACTAACCGCAACCGACCTTGAAAGCGGGGTTAAAGAAATTCATTACCGAATTGATGATGGCACATGGCAAACAGTCTCTTTTTCAAATACCCAAAATATGGCGCCAAACCCATCTTTTGAGACCGCCGGCGCAACCAGTAGCGGGCTTGCAAGCTGGGAAGCAAGTGTAGTTGATCCAGACGGCACATACTCGCAAGATACAACTGTTTATCTGCCGGGGTATGCAAGCTCATCGGCAAAAATGGTGGTAAGCGGGGGCAACTGGCATGGCATTAATCATCAAGCCGCGTATGTTCCGGTAACACCATTTGACAATATGTCGGCATCAGTTTGGTACAACGTAACCGGCACACCCGGTATTAGTTATTTTAAGGTCTTTGCAGTATTAAACGACGACAGTACTGTACAGATTGGTGAAAGTGACCGAATTACCAGCTTAACTAATGGGTGGGAAAATCTAACGCTGGATTTTATTGTGAACAATTCGCAGGCAAAAGGGGTATACCTTGACATTGGTCACGGTGGACCTGGGACTATAAATGTTGATGGTGTAGAACTAAACTCGTCACTGCAAAGTACTTCAACCACAGTTACAATCAGCTCCGACAGTGCAACCCATAAGCTTGAGTATTACAGTGTTGATAACGATGGCAACATAGAGACATATAGCTGTATCTCGCCAATTAAAAATTGTATTACATTTAAACTTGACCGCACACCGCCGGGCAATTGGCACGATTCGGGAGCATTTAGAGGTTTCTTTGGGCCAGATCACGAATTATATGTGTATACAAATGTTGAGGATGCAACATCCGGCTTGTCGGTCTTTACAGATAAGTATCAGTACAAAGTGGACGCGCAAGCAACTTTTGGCAGATACCCAAATATTTTGTCGTGCAACGGCACATGGGAGGTTGGAAATTGGGTTATACTAATCTCACCACCGTTCACCCCCGGGGTGCACAGCTCATATCTTTTGACGCCAAAAACCGATTTTTGCAATAATAACTGGAAAGAGTGTAAGATAGTGCGGTTTTATGCTGAGGACATGGCAGGCAATACCGCAACAAAGGACTTTTGTATAAATGGTCCTTGGATCCAGATTGCCGGTGAAGGTACTGTGCGGTCAAATCACAATATAGACATGCTGTCCGAATCAAACGCTGACAACACAGACGGCTTAATCGAAATCTCCGGCACTAATATTGACTTCTTTACATCTTCACAAGACTGGGAGGTTACAAACGCACCGGTAATTGAAGGGTACGATTTTGCCGATTTTTGGAATAGTACCGGCGAAAAAACAAACCTAACAACTGAATTAGTGTCGGAGTCCGGACTTTATGTACTTGGTGATGATTTTGAGATTGAAAATAATTCAATTCCTAACGATTATGCCACGGCAACATTTAATCAGATTGTGTTTGTTGAAGGAAACCTGACAATCTCAAGTGACATTGAACTAGCTGACACTTCGACGGCATTATTTATAGTAGTTGGGGATGTGCATATAGATAAAAGTGTCGAGAACCTGGAGGTTGCAATTTTTGCCGACGGGATGTTTGAAACCGCCTACAATGCCACCGAGGGGTCTGCGATTTCAACCTTAAATCTACGCGGCCTGTTTGCCGGTGATACATTTGCGTTTCAGCGCACTCTCCAAGGTACCAACAATGAAGATACACCATCGGAAAGTTTTGTGTACGAACCAAAGTATCTTGTACAGTTAAAGGAATATTTTTCGAGTAGTTCGGTTATTTGGAATTACTAGACTAGAATTGAACTTAAGTATTACAGCTTTTTGCGAATCTTATAGGTAGTACCCTCGTCTTCAACTGTATACCCCAGTGCTAAAATTTGTCTACGCAACTGGTCGGCCTTATCCCAAATACCATTTTTTCGGTATTGATTGCGGGTTTCCGCAAGATTTTTGACCTCAACTGGTATTTCAAGCCCCACAAAGTCTTCGACTCGCAGACCCAACACCTCGTCAAATTTAAGCACGGTTGCCAGCTTTTCGCTTTCGGGGAGATCGCTTTTTAATAAATCCCACAGTACGGCAAGCGCTTTTGGTAGATTTATGTCATCGTTTAGAGCTGACAAAAACACTTCGAGATATTCGCCGTTAACTTTGCTGCCTTTTTTGTCCTGATAGCCTTCAACAACCGAGTACAGTTTTTTAAGAGCGTTTTGCGCGCTTTGCAGTGCTTCCCACGTAAAGTTTTGCGGAGTTCGGTAGTGCGTAGACATGTAAAAATAGCGCAGGGCAAGCGGGCTGTAGCCCTTTGCCTCAAGATCCGACACGGTAAACAAATTGCCAAGGCTTTTGCTCATTTTTGTATCATCAACTTTTAAGAAGCTCACGTGCAACCAGTTACGCACAAACGGCTCCCCTGTTGCGCCTTCGCTTTGGGCGATTTCATTTGGGTGATGAATCATCTTGTGGTCTTCTCCGCCCATGTGTATATCAAGGGTATTACCAAGCTCTTTTAGGCTCATGGCGCTACATTCAATGTGCCAGCCCGGATAGCCGGTACCCCACGGCGAGTCCCATTCCTGCCAGCGGCGTTGTCCAAATTTGGTGAGCTTCCATAACGCAAAGTCCGCAGGGTGCTTTTTTTCGTCGTTTGGTTCGATGCGCGCACCTTCTCGCGCACTCTCGCGCGTATTCTCGCGCGTATTCTCGCGCGTATTTTCTTGGTCGTCTTGCATGTTATCAGAGTCGAACCCAGCAATTTTGCCGTAATCTTTAAATTTCGAGGTATCGTAATAAAGCCCATCGCTTGTTTTGTAAGTGAGGCCTTTTTTTTCAAGCTGGTCAATGAGCTCAATTTGCTCCTGAATGTATTCGGTAGCTTTAGTAAATTTTTGGGGTCGGGTAAGGTTAAGCTTATCGTAATCGGTCAGAAAGTGTTTAGTATAGAAATCGGCAATTTCCCGTGCACTTTTACCCTCTTTTTCGGCGGCAGTCTCGATTTTATCTTCGCCGGCATCGGCATCGTCGGTTAAATGACCCACATCGGTTAAATTCATAATAAATCGGGTTTTGTAGCCGTTAAACTTTAGAGTGCGGTATACAAAATCGCTTATCGTAAAGGTTCTAAAGTTTCCTATGTGCTGAAAAAAATAAACCGTGGGGCCACAAGTGTACATGGTAATTTGCTCGGGGTTTAGCGGTTCAAATTCTTGCGTTTGTTTTGCAAGTGAGTTATAGAGTTTTAGAGCCATGCGTGTATTCTACGCAGGAAGTGCTTGTGTTTCAAGGCTTATGATTCGTAGTTCATGATTCAGCAATCTATTATTCACCGTTGCCATTTCGTGCCTCATGTCTTTGATCTCGGCTACAACTTCGTCTATCTTAGCAAAGACTTCTTCCCTAGTTGGGAGCTCGTTAAGCCGCTCCTCAAGTGGGGAAATTCGTTCGTCTAACACATAGTGGATTAGCCTGATGTCGTTTTTGTCTAATGGCATTATGTTATTGATAACACTCTAATATGCATTAGTCAATAGCCGAGAGTGTTGTGAAATGTTTATGAAATGGTTATACGCTGCTGCGTCCCTCTAACGCCCTTGATAACGTATTGCTGTCGGCATACTCAATATCCCCACCAACCGGCAGTCCACGTGCAATGCGTGTGATTTTTACTTGGTCATCAGCGAGCCCATTTTCCCTCACAGCCTTGGTAATATACATTGCGGTTGATTCACCTTCCATGCTGGTATTTGTGGCTAAAATTAGCTCTACACTGCCAGGTGCACTTGTTAGTCGTGTAAGCAATTCTTGGATGAAAATTTCGTCAGGTCCAATGTTATTGAGCGGATCAATTACACCATGCAAAACATGGTACACCCCATCAAAACCAGCACGTTCTATTGCAAATGCATCCATAGGTGTTGCCACGACTGCGATGATTTTTTGGTTTCTGGTGGTGTCGGAGCATATTTCGCAGGGTTCTTGTTCTCCCACATTTTTGCATATTGAACAAATTTTGGTATCAGTTTTGAACTTTACAAGCGCGTCGGCAAATTTTTCGAGTTCCTCCTGTGGAAAGTGGAGCAGATAAAACGTTAGCCGTTGGGCCGTTTTTGGGCCAATACCCGGTAGCCGTTCAAAGTGGTCTATTAATTTTTGTACCGGCCGCGGAGTTTTCACTGTAAGATTTTAGCATGGAAAAATGGAAAGAGGCAGACTCATTTTTGATGTGTCTGCCCCCTACTAAGCTTGCCTGTACGATTCTCATCGCCTTTTCTCAACAAAGAATGTAGCAATGAGAAGGACCAGAGCCGCAACAATGTACAGATTGTCTTCTGAGCCCAAGAAAACGAACTCTGCAACTTTTAGAAGCAAGAGTTCAACTAATGGCGCCAGTAAAACCAAAACCGCCATAAGTACAATGACCGCCACACTTTTTACCCATGTCATCTTTTCACCTCACTTTTGGAATCGCCAATCCAATAAACTTTACCTAAGTCTTACACACTCACGCAGATAATGGAAGTGCCCCGTCAAAAAAATCCAGAATATTCCCGGCTGACGCGGTATCTGCCGGCGCTACGTTTTTATCGGTCAAAACACCTACTTCGCGCGTATCGTAATCTTCAACCGATCTTGGTGCCGGGCGGTTTTCTGAATTGACTCTGCATTTTAAGATGGGTACAAAGCCAAACACTTCTTCAAAGGAAATTTCGATGATTTTTAAATTTTTGGGGGTTTCGAGTCTGTCCTTGTGAAACTTATACATTACCTCAAGCACAAGCGCATGCCCATCAACTTTTGCGGGAGTGCATGATTTTAACAATGCCCGAATTGAATTGTTGTGCTTTTCGGATGCTTTTATAACTTCTTGCCAGCTATTTTGCACACGGGCTAACAGATTTTCGTCAATTTCAGTTCTGGCCGCTGCCACTTTAACATCGTTTGACGTCCCACGCTTTTGTACGTCGGCCTCTTCGACCTGACTCGCAAAACCATCGTCATTGTCTTCGTCAACATCCGGCTCAAACCCTATACTATCTTCCGCCGAAGGCACGCCAGGTAAGGTAGGGTTACCGTCGGACGCACCACTTGCGCTCCCATTACATAGTCTAACTATGGCAAGCTCGAGTGGCAGCTGTGGGATTTGGGAATCATTAATTTTATTGCCTGCTTCGCTAAATGCCTCAATCATGCGGGCAAAAACAACCTGGTTTGTGCTTTTTGCCTGTTTTTCCATGTGCGCTAGTTCATCTTTTGTTCCCTCGACCAGGCCGTCGTATGCATCAACACTTATAAACAGCAGATCGCGCAGGTATTCTAGCAATTCCAAAGTCCACACGTTTAAGTCCAACCCATCCTCCAGCACTTTATTTACCCGTTTTATGGCTAGCAATGCGTTTTTGGCAAGGAGGTCCTGTACAAAGTCAATGTATAGTGTGCGCGAACTTAGGCCCGCAAATGAATCGGGATCCAGCCCACCCTCAACAACCTGTTGAAGCATGTTTTCTGCGTCCCTGAATCCCCCGCCTGCGGCTTTTGCAATTTTTTCAAGATTAACATCGGTTACATTTTTTATGCCCTCTTGCTCACAAATAAATTTAAGGCGAGTTACAAGCTGTTCGACTGTTGCTTTTTTAAACTTGTATACCTGACAGCGTGATTTTATGGTTTCGGGCACTTTGTGCACTTCGGTTGTACACAAAATAAAAACCGCGTGGCTTGGCGGTTCTTCGAGGGTTTTTAAGAGTGCATTAAACGCTTCAGTGGTAAGCATGTGCACTTCGTCAATAATGTATACTTTGGCTTTGCCGGTTGAGGGTGCGAGCTTTATTTTGTCTTTTAGGTCTCTAATGTTATCAATGCCGCGATTGCTGGCCGCGTCGATTTCGATAAGGTCGTAAAACGTCCCCCGAGCAATAGATACGCAATTTTTGCACTCGGTACAGGGATCTCCGTCACTTTCCAGTTTTTCACAATTTAGGGCTTTGGCTAAAATACGCGCGGTAGTGGTTTTACCTGTGCCCCGACTACCAACAAACAAGTAAGCGTGCACAGTGGTTTGGTCTTTTACTTGTTTTGCAAGTGCACTACCGGTTGCGTTTGGGGTTGATATTTCGCTAAATTTTTGTGGTCTGTATTTGGTGTAAAACATATGTGCAAATTTTAGTGTATACAAAGATAATACACCGTTTCCACCAACGGATGTCCGAGTACTTTTTTTACCAGTGGATTTTTAGCCTACATACAAGGCTAACCCTACAATAACTGCGACTGTTAAAAGCATAAGTAGTAAGGAAACGGCCGTTGATTTATTTCTGGCATCAACCGCCTGCTGGCTAAAGTAATACTTATTATCGTTTGTTGAAAATATAAAATAGAATCGCGTGGGCTTAAATGTAAAATTGGGAGATTTTAATCTAGTCCTGAGTTCTGATTCATCCGGCACAATGGCAGTTTCCGAAGATGTTGCTCCGTGATCTTTAAAGTAATCAGCAATTATTTTATTAACTCTTTGTTGCGAGGCAATTATTAGTGCTGCGGTAGCGCTGGATCCAGACATATGTCAATTTTACATGGTTACCAAAGATATTTAAAATAATAACTGACTTTTACATTGCACTACAACCTCAAGTTCCTCTGCAGTAAAATTCCCAAGCACATAATCTTCGACCTCAAACTTACCTGCACCCTCACCACTTGGCCTGCCGACCCCAACCCTAAGCCGCCAAAACTCCTTTGACCCAAGCTTTTCAATAATATCCTCAATACCATGATGCCCTGCGCTGCCCATACCTAAAGCAAACTTTGTTTTCCCAAATTCTAAATCAACATCGTCATGCACAACTACCAAATCAGCTAAACTAACTCCATAAAAAGCAGCCAGTTTTTGCACACTGCTGCCTGAATTGTTCATAAAAGTTTGTGGTTTTGCCAAAATTGTCTGGCCGTGTTTTGCGATAAGTGCGTTAGCTTTCTTTTGTTGCTCCCACGCCACCCCCTGCTCCAGTGCTATATGGTCAAGTATTATAAACCCAACATTATGCCTAGTTTGTTCGTATTTTTTACCCGGATTACCAAGCCCAACAAGTAGCTTCACTTTTATTCGTCCCCCTCGTGATGCACCCCCAATAGGTGCAGCACGCCGTGCTCAACTAGGTCGGCAATCTCGTGGTGCAAATCGTTTTCGTATTCACCGGCTTGCCTTGCCGCCTGGTCTTTGTTTACCAAAATATCGCCCAAGTAATAACCGTCTTCGGTTTGCTGATCAATATTAAAGGACAACACGTCAGTAGGATAATCGCGATCCAAATGCCGCTTGTTCATAGCCTGCATTTTTTTGTCGTCACACAAGGTAATTGAAATGTAAATCTCACCGTCAATATCGTTAACGTTTAATGCCATAGCCTACTCCGTTTGGTCGGGCGCAGGTGCGTAAGCTGCCAAAATTGCAAGTTCAGCCTGTTCTTTTTGCACAAGATCATCACGCCCGCCCTGCTTGTAGCTATCGATTGAATCTTGGCGTTCCTTAAGTTGCTTTAGAATGACTTTGTCCACGTGTTTATCTTGCAGTTCAACCCCATTTGAGCGCAGTTCTATTTCTTTGTTCTGCACACCGGCAATAAGATAGCGTAAAACCGCTACCTTTTGAGTGTTTTGTTCTTTTTGGGCACTATACAGATCTTTTTTTAAGGTTGCCAAGTTCACTTATTTCTCCATTTTCGGTCTAGATAAATTTTGCGTGCTTTTTCCTTTTTTTTCTCGGTCTTAATTTCACTTGGCTTTCTGTAGCGCTCACGTTTTTTTAGTTCTTGCAATATGCCGTCCTTTAGTACTTCCCTGTTAAATCTTCTGAGTGCTTGTTCTAAAGACTCGCCATGTCGCACTTTTATTTTTGTCATAACAATATGTTACGTTCAAAAACACCTCCAGACTTGTGTTAACTTTATTTAATATTTACTAAGTGCTTCCACCCGGTTCTTCTTCTGAACCGCCTAAAATGTGAAAATGTTCATGCTCGAAATGATTATATCCGGCACCATTGTTTACCAGCTTATACCCTGTTTTGTCAAGGTTTAGTTGTGTAACTGTCTGAAAAATTGCGTCAAACAGCAAATCCCAATATTTACTTGTCGCAAATTTGCCAGCAAGTGTGTCTTTCTTTTCACGGTGTAATTTATCAACTACCAATACGTGAACCGGTGCTACCGGAAACTTATTTTTGATCACCAAAAAGTCCTCTGTTTCAAGAATTTTCTCGCTTGGCGCAGTTCCTGCGACAATGGAGCAAAAGATACAAGACTCATCGTGCATGTCAAAGTATTATGTACATACTTTTACTAAAAATGCAAAGATTAGCAAACCTTAGAATATTCTGCTTACATCTCTTATTGTCACTAGTACTAAAAGCAAAAGTAGAAACAGCATTCCAACCTTATGAATTGTCATTTCTACTGCGTGACTTGGTCTTTTACCCGTGATCTTTTCGGCAACTATAAATGCTAGTCTTCCACCGTCAAGTGCCGGTAAGGGCAAAATGTTAATAAATGCCAGGCTAATTGATAAAAGTGCCACTAAGTCTATTAGTGCCAACCCGGTGTCACGGCCATCACTTAAAATCCCGCCGACAACCGATGCTATCCCCACAGGCCCGGACACACTTTCGGACACAGGTTCTAAACTTCTTTCCGCAAACGAGCTTTTTACAAGTTGGCTTAAAGCATAAATTGAATACGCGGTTACGTTGTAGGTATGCATTGGCCCAACAAGTATTTTTTGGTATGGTTGTGAGTACGTTAACGAAAATGCCTCGCCCATATAAGCACCTACAACAACATTTCCGCTTGTGGAATCATATATCGGTACAACTGTAACTACCCTAGTTGCTTTATCAAGCGAGCGAGCATCTACTACGGTTAGCTCAGTATCTTTGCCCGCCTTTGTAGCTATCTGCTCTTTAAATGCCTCATTCGTGGGAACAGGCACCTCGTCCACCTTTAGTACCGAATCACCAATGGCAAGTCCCGCATCCTCTGCAGGCGACTCTTCAGCAAAGCCCATAACGACATTGGGAAACTCAACCGTGTTGCCAAATCTAAAATCAAACTCAAACATTTTCGGAAAAGTTAAGGATGTAAAATTTGTGGCAATAAAAAATATGTAGTACAACCCAATAGCTAGCAAAATATTCATAAATACCCCTGCAGTTACAATTACTGCCCGCTGACCGGGAGTTTTTGCAATAAAACTTTCGGGATGGGTGCGCATAGCATCTATTTCTTCTTGAGTATCTACATCCTCGCCCATTAAGCGGACAAACCCGCCAAACGGTAGCAGATTTATAGAATACAGAGTTTCGCCAAATTTTTTGCCCCAAATACGCGGCGGAATACCAAATCCAAACTCTTCAACTTTGACACCGGCACGTCTGGCCGTATAAAAATGCCCAAACTCATGTACTAAAACTAACACCGAAAGTATTAAAATGAACAGGATAATAGTTAATATCATCTTTAGCTACGCTGACTTAAATTTTTTGCTTTTTTGCCTCTGCAAGTTCTTCGGCCTTCACACTAAAGTCTTTTACAATTTCTTCGACCTCGGCTTTTTGTCTAAATTTCTCATCTTCACCAAATTCTTTTGCTTCAAATGCTGAGGTAATTTGTTTCATCGCATCCTGTCTAATGTTGCGAAGTGCGGTTTTGCATTCCTCTAGTTTTATTGAAATTAGTCTCTTAAATTCCTCACGTCTGTCATCGGTCATGCTGGGTACAGTCACAATTACACTGTCGTTTTTAATGGCGGGATCAAGCTGCAACTCGCTGGTCCTAACCGCTTTTGCAATATCCGCCAAGACCGTTTTATCCCACGGAGTAATAGACAAAGTCTGTGCATCAAGACTTGTGATTGTTGCAAGCTCTCTTATTTCAAGCTCAGATTCGTATACCGTAACACTAATGTGATCCAAAAGCGCGGGTGTAACTCTTCCGGTCCTAATTTGGCTAAGTTCAGATTCAAAATGCTCAAGTGACGCAGTTAGTTTAGTTTTTAATTCGGTTGATGTCATCAGTACTATTATTACACTTATCTGACGGAAAATCTTGCGATTTCTGAAACAACAATGTTTTCCCCAAGCTTGGCAATTGTTTCTTTTACTAAATCTTGGATCGTTTTGCTCGGATCCCTTACGTACTCGGATGCAAGCAATTCTTCTACAGTTGCATATTCTTCTGTGGCTACTTGCAACGCAATCTCATGGCACAAGGTCTTAAAATCGGCAGTTTTTGCTACAAAATCAGTCTCGCATGCAACCAGTACCATACTTCCTACCTTACCGCCAGCGTGAATGTATGAATGCACAAGCCCATCTTTAGTTTGCCTTTCACCTTTTTTCTCAGCCTTTGCCAACCCTTTTTTTACAAGTTCTGTTTTGGCTTTTTCGTAATCTCCCTGTGCGTCTGCCAGCGCATTTTTTGCGTCCATTATGCCGGCGCCGGTTTCTTCTTTTAGTTTTTTAATTGTGTTTGCGTCAATTGCCATTTTCTTTTTCCTGTTCTTTCTCTTTTGCGGGCTTTGGTTTTATTTTTGAGGTATCTTTTTTTGCAACCTCATCGGCATATTTTTTATACCCTGCTTCGACTGCATCTGCAACCGCTTTCACAATCAGCGCAACCGATTTTATCGCGTCGTCGTTTCCGGGTATAACGTAATCTATATCAAGCGGGTTTGAGTTTGTATCAATCAAGGCAGCTGTCTTAATACTTGCTTTTTTTGCTTCGCGTACAGCCGTTTTTTCACGCCTCGGGTCTACAATAAAAATTGCTTTTGGCACTGAAGTTAGCCCCACTAACCCACCAACTGACTTTTCGAGCTTGTCGATTTCGCGGTCAATAAGCAACCGTTCTTTTTTGGTGTATTTGTCAAGTTCACCTTTTTCACGCTTGGTTTTTAGATCAGTAAGTTTCTTTGTATTTTTCCTAATTACATCAAAGTTGGTAATTGTGCCCCCAAGCCAGCGCTCGGATACAAATTTTGCGCCACATCTTTTAGCCTCTATTTCAATAATTTCACGTGCTTGGCGCTTGGTACCGACAAAAATAATTTTGCCCCCGCTTGAGGCGGTTTCGTATAAAAAGTCACATGCTTTCTCCAAGAGCTGCTCGGTTTGTTCAAGGTCAATAATGTGAATGTTCTTTTTGACCGCGTAAATATAAGGCTCCATGTTTGGATGCCATCGTCTAAGCTGGTGTCCAAAGTGGACACCAGAAAGAAGTAAATCTTTTGCGGTTGGCGTTTTATAAGTTTTTGTCATTTTTCTTTTTTTGAGAAAGGGTAAGGATAACTGTAATTGTGCAAATATAGTTAGCCTTCCTTTTACTCTTGCATCTAGGCTCTTGCCGGATGCGCACCTAAAGGTTACAAATCAACCAGGAAGCTTTAGGACTGTTTGACATTAGCACACACGGTTTAAGATTTCAAGCCTCGAGTCGGCTTCTTCCAACTCGAATATTTGCACTCCGGATATCTGCTGCATCCGTAAAATGTACGGCCTTTGGCTTTTTTTACCACAACCTCGCCTTCGGCACATGTTGGACAGCTAACACCAATTTTTTCCAGAAAACTTTGCGTGGTTTTGCATTTTGGATAATTACTGCACGCCAAAAACTTGCCAAATCGGCCTTGTTTAAGCACAAATACTCCGTCTTCGCATACTGTACACTTACCAAAATCTACCACCGCTTCCCCATTTTCGTCGGTTATAACATCTTGTGCCATTGGTTTTGCATACTTACAATCTGGGTACCCGGAGCAACTTAAGAACTTGCCGTATTTGCCAAGCTTAATTAACAACGGGTTACCACATTCGGGGCATTTTTCATCTGTTTCACCAAGATTTGTGACATCCCGTTTACTTAATACTTTGTCTTTTTCATCGACAATTAGTGAAAACGGTTCATAAAACTCGCGAAGCACCGGTACCCACTTTTTCTCGCCGGCTGCA
The DNA here is from genome assembly GCA_964464645.1 of uncultured Candidatus Saccharibacteria bacterium. Classification (GTDB taxonomy): domain Bacteria; phylum Patescibacteriota; class WWE3; order UBA101185; family UBA10185; genus CAYXGU01. The sequence continues at coordinate 1,035 of CAYXGU010000008.1, read as the reverse complement.
ATCTCGTCAAGTTGATCTTCCATCTGGGCTGTAAATTCATATCCCACTATGTTTTCAAAATGCTCTACAAGCAAATCTGTAACAACATATGCAACATCTGTTGGGATAAAATATCTACCCTCTTTTTGTACGTATCCACGTTGCTGTATTGTATAAATTGTAGGCGCGTACGTAGACGGTCTGCCAATTTCTAATTCTTCGAGTCTTTTAATCAAGCTTGCGTCAGAGTATCTGGCAGGAGGTTGTGTAAAGTGCTGAGATTTTTGCACTCCAATTAATTGTAAAGTTTTATTCGTTGACAAATCAGGAAGGCGTACTAATTCCTCATCGTCTGTCTTCAACTTTAGTTTTTTACCAACCGCAAGCCAGCCGTCAAAAGTAATTACTGAACCGGTTGCCTTTAGCTCATACTTTTTTTCAGATGCAACTGTGATTGTTGTTTGATCATAAACTGCGGGTACCATCTGGCTTTCCAAAGTTCGCTTTAGGATTGTTAAATATACCTTTTCGGCATCACTGCCAAGCTTTTTAACTTGGGGGCTGGTTACTTCAACAGTAAGCGACGTTGGTCTAATAGCCTCATGCGCCTCTTGCGCATTTTTTGATGTAGTTTTGTAAAAAGGAACTGAACTTGGTACATAATTTTTTCCAAAGTTTTCTGCTATGTATTCGCGTGTTTGCTGTATAAATTGTGGGGATAAATTTAGCGAATCAGTTCTGTGGTAAGTAATTAGCCCCTCCTCAAAAAGTTTTTGGGCCGCCTTCATAGTTCTGCTTGCGGAAAAACCAAGTGTGTTTGCCATAGTCTGCTGCAACGTTGAGGTTTTTAGCGGACCATATGCTTTTTTAACTCGGTTTGCTTTTTTGACATCAGCAACCCAAAAGGTATCGGTGGAAAGGTCGGTTTCTGCCTTTGTAGCTTGAGCCTCGGTTGTGAGGGTGATTTTTTTACCTTTGTGTTTGATAAGTTCTGCAGAAAAATCCCCAAAATTAGCAAAAAGCGACCAATATTCGTCGGCAACAAAAGCCTGGCGT
>CAYXGU010000007.1:0-20480 GCA_964464645.1 uncultured Candidatus Saccharibacteria bacterium | reverse complement strand
GCAGAAGATTTTGGCATTGTGCCACTCGAAGCCATGGCAGCCGGTAAACCAGTTATCGCCTTTAAAAAGGGCGGTGTACTCGAAACAGTCCTTGCAGGCAAAACCGGTGAATTTTACGAGACACAAAATGCCGAGTCGCTAAAAAAGTGCTAACAAATTTTAACCCGCAAAATTACGATCCGGTACTGTGTAAAAAGCAGGCAGGCAAATTTAGCAATACCAGATTCAAAGATGAACTTAAGCGCCTTGTTGATGGTGTATACTTACAAGACAGCTAGTATGCTTTACGATATAGGTAAACGAATTATGGACATACTCGGAGGAATTGCTGGACTTGTGCTTTTTTCTCCGGTGTTAATTGCGACAGCTATTTATATTAAACTTGTATCGCCAAGTGGGCCGGTGTTTGCAGATATTAGGTTGCGTGTAGGCAAAAACGGTGAAGAGTTTAGAATGTACAAGTTTAGAACTATGATCCCAAACGCGCAGGTTTGGCTAGAATCCCAACCCGAACTTTACAAACGCTACCAGGAAAATAGTTACAAACTTGATCCGGATCCGCGGCTTATAAAGGGAGCTGAATTTATTAGAAAAACGAGTATTGATGAAATGCCCCAGTTCTTGAACGTACTTCTCGGACAAATGAGTATTGTCGGACCGCGAGCCTACTTTAAATTTGAACTTAACGAACAGCAAGAAAGATTCCCGGAGTCGGTAGAATTTGTGCAAACTGCATTAACTACCAAGCCGGGCATAACTGGTCCATGGCAGATTGGGGGCAGGTCGCATGTACATTTTGTAGACAGAATCAAAATGGATGCCGAGTATGCAAAAAGTAGATCATTAGTGTATGATTTAAAAATCATTTTGAAAACCCCCATTGTGGTTTTGACACAAAAGGGTGCAGTATAGTTTAATTAGTGAGCTAAGAAAATTATGGCAGGCGCATCATTTTTTAATTCGTCAAATAACGGAACAACTTCAATAAAACCTACCGCAGGTGGAAGTGTAAAATCTCCTAAAGGAGTAAAAGGAAAAAAGGTTGCCAAAGGCCTTGGCGCAGGCTTTGGAGTTTTAATTGCTGTAGTAGCAGTGGTCATGGTAATTGTGTATTTTGTCGCAATAAGACCAGCTTACGCCTTGTTATCAAATGTTAACGAAATACGGGAAGACATCGCACGTGCCCAAGAAGCCGCTACGAACAGAGACCTGGTGGAGCTATCCAAGATTTTTGATGAACTCCAGACGGATCTAAATGATCTTCGTGAAGCCCGCAACAGCACGGTTGGGTGGGCCGAGAATTTTCCGCTAACAAAAGGGTACTATGCAGACTCGGAGCATTTTATAAATGCGGGCTTGCACATGATAGATGCGGGGCGTGAGCTAATAGTGCTTGTTGTGCCATTTGCGGATGCAGGCGGTTTTAAAGTTTCTGAAGAGCAAGAAGTTGTTGAAACAGGGCTTGCTGATGCGTTTGCCCAATGGATTGCAATTATGCCCGATATTGCCCAAAATATCGACGGTGTATTGGCAAAACTGTCGCTTGCCGGTGAAGAACTCGCACAGGTTGATGCCAGTAGATACCCTGAGAACTTTCGCGGCCAGCCTGTGAGGTCTTTAATTGAAGGCGCACAAGTAACTTTAGTACAGCTAAACGACGCGGGACCAGACATTAAACGTGCGCTTGTAATTATTCCAGAGATTATGGGAGTTGGCGGGGAAAAAAGATACATGATTTTGATGGAGAACGACAAGGAAATCAGAGGTACAGGAGGATTTTGGACCTACATATCAACTTTTAGACTAAGTAACGCGTTGCTAAATTCGGATTTTACCTCAAACGGTACATATAATGTTGATTTTGCGCTTGACGCAATTGATCCATATTACACTTTTCCGGCAGTGCCGCAGGCTTATCGCGACCACTTAAAGGTAGAGCGTATGTTTGCACGAGATGCGAATGTTTCACCTGACTTACCAACCGCAGTAGACCAATTTATGCTTTTTTGGGAACTCGCAATGCCACTAAACAGTGACTTTAAACCAGTCGATGGTGTATTTACCATAAATACCCAGGTACTTGAGGAATTGCTTCAGGTAACGGGGCCCGTAACACTAAACGGTACTACCTACGATTCAGAAACAGTCACGTTAGAGCTTGAAAAAATCGCGAGTCTTGAATTGGCCGAGCAAGCTAACCGAAAGCGAATTTTAGGCGACTTAATGGAAGCTATGCTTGTAAATGTGTTTGAGTCAGACAGCAACCTATGGCCAAAACTTGTTGACAAGGGTATTGACCTGGCAATGCGAAAACATGTTAAGGCATACATGTATGATCCGGCAGCTCAAGAGCTAATTGAAAAATACAATTTTGGCGGGCGTATAGTTGATCCGGTTGAAGGCGACTACGCTTATCTAGTGTCTACAAACCTTGGCGGCGGAAAAACCAATACCTGGTTTGTAAACAAAGATGTTACACACAACCTTGACCGCGAAGGTGATAGGTGGGTTCGTACAGTGTCTGCAAATTTTAATTACGGTGAAAAGGGACCGGAATATTCCCCGTTTGTTGTGCGTTACCAGGATTGGGTTCGGTTATATGTGCCTGCAGGCTCTGAATTAATTAGTGTTGAGGGATCTGAAGATCCGGCAGGTGAGGGCGAAGAGCTAAACAAAAAGTTTTATCATGGGTACATAACTTTAGGGCCCGGGGAGTCAAAAACCATTACCTTTAAGTATTACTTGCCCGAAGGCATTGTTGGTGGGGACGACTACAAGCTATACATTCAAAAGCAGTCAGGTATTAATAGCGAACCGCATACTGTAATTGTTGCCGGCGGTACACCTGAAACCATTCAGCTTGATCGGGATCACAAATACTCCACGCCCCTTTAGAATTTAATGCCAAGTCATACTGCAAAATGTGTAGTGTTAAAAAGCAGAAATCATAAAGATGCCGACAAGGCATATACATGCTATTCGCGTGAATTTGGCAAATTTAGTGCTTTTGCCAAAGGGGTACGTAAAATATCATCCAAGCGCGCCGGCAATTTGGATACGAGCAATTATATAACCCTTTCTTACACCGAAAATACTGCAGGGTATAAATATGTAACTGAGGTTGTCGCGCTTAAAACTTTTTCTAAGTTAAAAACAGACTTACAATTGACCAAAAAAGTGTACTACCTGCTTGAGTTAATTGATAGGCTTGTAGAGGAAAACGAGCCCAATGGTAAACTTTTTGACTTGCTGGTTAAAACCTTAACACTATTGGATGGAAATGGTGCCGATGCAGATTTTGTTGTTAATCATTTTGAGGTAGTACTAATGCGCGAACTTGGTTACCCGCTGGATTTTTCCAAATGTGTGGTGTGTGGCAGGCTGTTTTCGGCCGAGTGGAAAAGCTACAAATTAAACTTTGATTTGGGTGGTTTTATTTGTGACTCTTGCCCAACGCTTGGTGTTAATGTGACACGCGATGTTGCAATCGGGCTAAACAGTATAGGTAGAGGCAAGATAAACAAAAGTGTCTCAGAATATAAAAAATCCAGCGACTTACTTAAAATCTACATTAAGGGTGTACTGGAAGACGATTTTAAAACCGAAAAACTTCTTAAGAATGTTTGAGAAAACTGCTTATTTTTCCCTTTGTGGTGTCAGCTAGCAGTGTTTTTGCCGAAATGATGGTATATGAACCCCATTTGTCGTTAATTCTGTCGAGTGTTTGATCTAAGTTTAATAGAGTTTGGTCTGCAGGAAAAAGGGGAAGCATTGAGTTGTGTTTTTGTACCAAATTTGAGATGCCAACCGAAATAAGTCTAAGCTCCTGTTTGTACGCCAAGCTGTCAAAAAGCGAAACTGCGGTGTGGTAAATAACCCGTGTTGAATCGGTATGCGTTTTTAGAGTTGTACGTGAGCCAAAGCTTTTTGTACGGTCGGCGGTTCTAATTCCCATATAAATTGTTTTACCCACCATTTCTTGTTTTCTAAGCCGTTTTGCAACCATCTCAGATAGCCGCAGAAAATTTGCTTTTATTATGGCCGGATCTTGTGTATTTTTGTGCAACGTGTGTTGATGGCTAATTGATTTTACCGGGCGGGTGTAGTCAATTGTTTTTACTTCGCCGTAATTTTGACCAAAACTGGTGTTTTTTAGAAAACTTCCCGTGACGCTACCAAAACTACCATAAAGTAAAGTAAGTGGCGCATTTTGGAGCTGCATTACAGTTGTAATACCGAGCTTAGCTAGGTGTGTGGTTAGCCTGGGACCAATACCGCAAAAATCTTGTAGTTCTACGGAGCGGAGGGTGTGTTGCACGTTTTCGGGGGTTACCTCGTACACACCATTTGGTTTGTTTATACTCGACACAAGTTTGGCCAGCAGTTTATTTGGGCCGATCCCGATCGAACACGTCACATAGGGCCCAAATGCCTGCAAAATGTCCCGTTTTATTAAGTAAGTTATGTTTTGTGCACTTTTAAAAAACTTTAGTGTGTTGGTTACGTCTAAAAAGGCCTCATCAATACTAAAAGGCTCAACAAGATCTGTGTACTTGGCGAATATCTTTAGACTTTCCCGCTGAATATAAATATATTTTGAGCCATCACCTTTAATGGGAATAATGTGTGGGCAAAGTTCACGAACTTTAAACATAGGCATGCCGGTTTTTACACCCAGTTTTTTGGCTTCTCTTGATGCGGTGCACGCAATTCCGCGTTTGAGATTACTTCCGGTGATTGCAATTGGTTTTCCACGCAAAAAAGGGTTGGCTTGCTGTTCAACTGAGGCGAAAAACGAGTCAAAATCAATATGCAAAATTGTCTTTGTCATTTAGCACACCTGCTCGCTCAAAATTTGTTGGTGTGTATACTTCTTCAAGAAACCAGGTTAGATTTTTGGTATTAAATACGAGTTTATAGTTTTCGGTTGAGGTTGAGACCGCAAAATGAAAGATTTTAGTGTTGCCTTTGGTTGATGAATGCACAAAATTTACTTCTTGAATGTCGTAATCCTGATTGCGCCAAGAAAAACAAAGAGGTGTTAACCCTTGTTTTGTGCAGTTTATAAAAACATCAATTTGTTCGTTTATGTGCCTGTACACTGTATCCGAATAATACCCGAAGATACGTTGGCTGTCAATAAGTTTATTGACAAAGTGCAGCATAACAGTTAGATTTTACGTGTGTTATGAATGTGTAGACCGCCTTTGGCAAGCGCGAGCAAACGGACACAAACCAAAGCAGGTCGAAAATAAAATCGGCAAGTAGGGTGGAACCGCGCGGATACTTTTATCTTCGTCCCTAACTAGGTAATATAAGGCTAGGGAAAAATCATGAGTGATGACATTACAAAAAAATTAGTAAGTCTTTGTAAACGCCGGGGGATTGTGTTTCAATCGTCTGAAATTTATGGCGGGTGGGAAGCCGCATATGATTTTGGTCCCCTTGGTGCTGAAATGCTACGAAACATTAGAAATTTATGGTGGCAGGAGTTTGTGCACAAGCAACCAAACATAGTTGGACTTGATAGTGCAATCATTTCGCACCCGCGCGTATGGGAGGCAAGTGGACATGTTGAATCTTTTGCTGACGCTATGGTAGAGGATGTAGTGACAAAAAAACGCTACCGTGCCGACCATATTATTGCCGACTTTTTTGCGCAAAAAGGCGAGGATGTCAATGCAGACGGGCTTGCACTTGCCGAAATTGACGAAGTAATTACAAAAAACGCTATTTTAAGCCCCGATGGTAACAAGCTATCCCCGGCCAAAAAGTTTAATCAGCTGGTTGAAGTACAAGTCGGAACACTCGCAGACGCCAAGACGACCGCGTATTTGCGTGGTGAAACCTGCCAACCTATTTTTTACAATTACGGACTTGTTAAGGATGCGATGCGCTTAAAAGTGCCGTTTGGGATTGCCCAGATTGGAAAAGCGTTTCGAAACGAAATAAAGGTTGGGCCGTTTTTTTATCGTACGCGTGAATTTGAGCAAATGGAACTTGAAATGTATGTGCATGCAGATGAATCAACTAACTATTTTGAGCACTTTAAAACATGGAGTTTGGAGTGGTTAGGGAGTTTGGGTCTCGCCACTGCTAATTTGCGGTTGCGTGACCAAGAATTTAAGGAACGCGCACACTACAATAAAGTGGCAACTGATGTTGAATACAACTTTCCGTGGGGGTGGAAGGAGTTTCAGGGGATTCACTACCGTGGGGATTGGGATTTAACAAGACATAGTGAATTTTCGGGCCAGAGACTTGATTACACTGATCCCGAAACCGGCGAAACTTTTGTACCACACGTGGTTGAGTACTCAATAGGGCTAAGCAGACTGTTGTTAGTTTTGTTATATAATGCATATTTTGAAGATGGCGAGCGGGTTGTCTTACGATTGCACAAAGAGCTAGCGCCGTACAGGATTGCAGTTTTTCCTTTGTTAAAAAATAAGCCTGAGCTTGTGGAAAAAGCCAAGGAAGTTTATACCATGCTTGTGGGGCAGGGATTGCATGTGGCGTGGGATGACCGTGGCAACATTGGGAAACGCTATCTGGCGCAGGATGAAATTGGCACACCAAGTTGTGTAACCATTGATTTTGATACTTTAGCTGATAATACGGTTACCGTGCGGGATCGGGACACGACCAAACAGGTGCGTGTGCGCGTTGAGGATCTGCACAGCGTGCTTTAAGGTACTTTGGTACCGTTTTACTTTTACTTTTTAATGGGCTAAACTCCAGTAAAACTCATAGTTCGGAGGTAAAAAAATGGGCAAAAAAGAGGAGGTTCTGGCAGTAGCCGAAGAGGCTGCCGCCGCCACCAAAAATGGATTAGCCTGGGTCGCGACTTTTTTAGTCACAGCCCTGCTATTCCTAGGAATCGCAGTCCTAGCGGGCTACCGCCACTACTGGCTGGCGTTAGGATTGCTGTTCGTGACTGCCCTATGGCTCATCGCGAACAAAAGAGAATTCGGTCAGTTTTTACTGACCGGTTTCCTCTACCTAATTGTAGTGGGATTTTTCGTTCTGCAGCACGGGTGCAGCCAGTAATCTTCGGATTGTTGGCTGCGCCTTTTTTTATTCATTCTTATTTTGCCCACATTTCCCTTTAAAATAGCTGTTTCGGGTAATATTTGTGTTGACTCATGGAGAGCAAATGGTGCATATTGGAGATATCATGGTGATAAATGGTGAAATATACTTCACTGACAGTGTCCATTAAAAACCATGCTCTGCTCTTTGAGGCCTAATTATGAAGATGTTTCTTGGTGAATACAACCCAAATATTACAGATGGTTCTCGTGTTGCGTTGCCCAAGAGACTAAGAGATCAAATAACTGGTGATGATGTTGTGCTTGCCAAAGGATTTGAGCACTGCATTTTTTTGTATGATCGCACAGATTGGCTGCTGGAAGCTGAAAAGCAAGTTGAAAATCCAATATCTGATGCAAAAACACGTGATCTAAAGAGATACATGTTTGCGGGTGCGCTCGAAACCACAATCGACGCTCAAGGCCGTATAGTGTTGCCGGCAACTTTAAAAGAATATGCCGGAATTGACAAAAAAACTACGGTCATTGGGGCCGGAGATCATGTTGAGGTCTGGGATACCGCAAAATGGCAGGAGTATTTGGCTAAAATTTCACAGGAGCTTACTGCCTAAGCCTATGACATGCAGTATCACGAGCCTGTTTTAGTTCAAGAAGTTTTAGAGTATTTGCACGTTAACAAGTCAAAAAAGTATATTGATGCAACGTTGGGGGATGCTGGTCATTCAGTTGCAATGCTTACACTTGGTGCACATGTGTTGGGGCTGGATTATGACAAAGATGCACTAGCAAGAGCACAAGCAAGAATTACAACGCTAGGATTGCAGAGCAACTTTACCGGAGTGCTGGGCAATTTTAAAGACATAGTAAGTCTTGCGCAGGCAAATGGGTTTGCACAGGTAGATGGTATTTTGTTTGATCTTGGCTATAGTTCATATCAGCTTGACGAGGGTGAATTTGGGCTTAGCTTCCAACGGGATGAGCCGCTTGATATGCGTATTGACAAAAGCATGGGTGTGACAGCTGCCGATTTAGTAAACACGTTACCCCAAAGGCAGCTACAAGAGCTGTTTAGCACATATGGTGATGTAACCGCCGCCAGAACGTTTTCGGAAGCAATTGTTGCGCGTCGTAAATTGAAGCCGTTTCAGACAACAAAGGAGTTAGCAGACTTACTTGTTGATGAAGCACCTTCAGGTTATGACCGAGGAAAGAGAAATCCGGCAACCAAAGTGTTTCAAGCACTACGGATTGTTGTGAACGATGAATTAGAAAACCTGAAAATTGCACTGCCTCAGGCCGCACAGTTACTTAAACTGCCTGGGGGACGAATGGCGATTATTTCGTTTCATTCGCTCGAAGATAAGGTGGCAAAGAATTTTGGCCACGCTGTGCGGCCTAGGATAATGCTTGAACCGCTGACAAAAAAGCCTGTTCAGCCGACAGAAGCTGAAATTAAGGCAAATGTGCGGTCACGCAGCGCAAAACTAAGAGTATATGAAGCAAAATTGCAAAACAGCAAGTAAAGCAAATAGCAAAATTTTATCCTGCAAAAGGGTGTTTATCTTGTCATTTATGCTTTTTACGCTAAGTATTATTGGGCAAATATATGTTACAAACACACTTGCCGCCAAAAGCAAAGAGCTGGTTGGGCTAACCAAGCACAAAGTGCAGTTAGAAAAACAGCTCTCAGAGCTCAAACTTGCGCAATCTGAAGTCGGTTCCCTCACCAAGATTGAAGCACGTGCGGTTGAGCTTGGGTTTGTACAAAATACAAATGCAATTGCCACAATCATTCCGCCTTCAACAACAACTGCAGTTGCGTTTTGAAAATTTCACTAAGCAGAAAGATATAGCATAATAGAAGTATGGTTAAAAAGTTCTATGCCAGCGATTTGCGAATTAACATTGTACTTGGAGCATTTTGTGCATTTTCGGTTTTGTTGGTGGTAAGGCTTTTTATTATTCAAGTTGTGCAGCACGCCGATTACCGGGTGCAGGCGCAAGAACAGTATTGGAATCTGCAGGAAATTCCTGCCAAACGCGGCGATATTCTTAGTCAGGATGGCTATCCGCTTGCAACAACGCAAGTTGCATATCTAATGTATGGCGAGCCAAAAAAAATTGCAGATCCGTTTCAGGTTTCAACCGACTTGGCGACAATTTTAGCCGAATACAACGTATATGAGCTTGATGATCCATTTACGTTTCATCAACAAAAAATCCACGAATTGTTGTCCAAGGATCTCTTTTGGGTAAAGCTCGAAAATACACTTACGCCGGAACAAAAACAGCGCATTGAGGAGCTAAAAATTGAAGGCATTGGCTTTGAAGAAGAACCTAAACGCTATTACCCCGAAACTTATTTGGCATCGCATGTGCTTGGATTTGTTGGTAGTGATGAACATGGTGAAAAACAAGGCTATTTCGGCATCGAGGGGCGGCTAAATGGTGATCTAAAGGGCAGGCCCGGCAGAATAATCGAAGAGCAGGACGCGCTTGGGTTGCCGATTTTGGTTGGTGGGTATAAAAGAATTGATTCGATTGATGGCAGTGACGTGGTGTTAACACTAAACCGTGCAGTGCAGTTTTTGGTCGAGAAGCAGTTAAAGGAAGGAGTAGAAACATACGATGCGGTTTCCGGCAGTGTAATTGTAATGGATCCGTTTACAGGTGATATAATTGCCATGGCCAACTTTCCAACATATGATCCGGCAAATTTTAATGATTTTGGCGAGGAAGTAACAGAAGTACCGCGCAGAAAAGCAGTTGAGCGCACAAATCTAGCTATTTCGCAAACGTATGAGCCCGGTTCGGTAATAAAAGCGTTGACGGTGTCTTCGGCTATTGACACAGGTAAGGTTAATCCAAACACGGTGTTTGTCGATTCGGGACCCGTGCAATACTCCGATTATGTAATTGACAACTGGAACGGCCAGCATCACGGACCGCAAACAATTATTCAACTCTTGCAAAAATCCAACAACATCGGTGCCGCGTGGGTTGGACATCAAGTAGGGTCGGAAACGCTGGCCAAATATTTTACCGACTTTGGGCTTGGAGTGCTTAGCGAAATTGAGCTTGAGGGTGAAGACACCGGTGTAATCAGAGACCCGGACACATGGACCGACATTGACTTGGCAACAAACGCCTTTGGGCAAGGGCTGTCTGCCACCCCACTACAAGTGCTGAACGCGTTTAATGTCATTGCAAATGGGGGAAACTTAATGCGCCCGCGCATTGTTGCCAGCCTAACCGATGAGGATGGAGTTAAGGTCATTCCCACAAAAGTTGTCAGACGGGTACTTTCGCAAGAAAGTTCAGACACCATGGTTGATTTACTTACACAGGCGGTTGAGGGCGGGGAATCTAAGTACTACAACATCAAAAACTACAAAGTTGCCGGTAAAACCGGTACTGCACAAATTCCGTTTAATGGTAAGTATGACCCAAGCAAAACAAATGCCACATTTGTTGGTTTTTTGCCAACCAGCAGAAAGTATTCAATGATTGTTAAACTCGAAGAGCCAAGTAGCAGTATATATGCGGCTGAAACTGCGGTACCGTTGTGGATGGGTATTACCGAGGAATTGGTAAAATATTATGGGATTCCGGCTGATAAAGCACCTGAACCTGAGCAAGTCGTTTCTGAGATCCCATAAATTCCAAATATATATTAGAATATACACATGCCTGTGCCAAATGCAGGAGAACTAGTTGCTAAATACTATCTCATAGAAAAAGAGTACAAGATTTTGCACCAAAATTGGACTTGCCGGTGGGGAGAACTGGACATAATTGCCAAAAAAGACTCCAAACTTGTATTTGTTGAGGTAAAATACCGTACTTCAACCAAGTTTGGCAGGGGCTACGAGTCAGTGGGATATCATAAACTAACGGCGCTAACCAGAGCAATTCAGACTTATCTGGTTAAAACAAACAATACCTCTGCACCTTGGCAACTTGATGTAATTGACATTATTAAGGTTGGAGAGTCTCATCAACTGGAGCACTTTGAGTCGGTTCACTTGGTGTAGTTGGTTGAACACCGCTTAGCAAATTACGCAATTTGGCCTGAAAAGCACTATAACTACCTGTTGAAGGCACAAGTACCCAGGCGCCGCCGTATTCGTCAGCTGGAGGGGTGTGCAGGTACTCGTAATCAAGCAAAAGCGAGTCAACAGTGTACAAATCTTTATCTTTGTAAAAATCCCACAAGAACGCAACATCGCCCAATTCTAGGTTTGTGTCCATTTTTCCGGTGGTCACAGTTTTGAGCGCTTTTTCAAGGGTATCAAGTGTAATGGCTGTCGCGCAGGGCTGATCTGCTTCTCCTGCCAACTCACACAAAAAGCTTTTTGGTTGGGTTGCTGCTTCTACCATGCCTTTTAGCAGTAAATGTTGACGCTTCATACGGCCCCAGTCACCGTTGTCATTGTCGCCTTTGCGGGACCGTGAAAAAATTAATGCACGTTCACCGGTCATAACTTCTGGGCCGGCCGTAAAATGCACAGTTTGGTATTCTTTTGTAGCGTCAACCGGATACAGACTGTCGGTAAATGTAGTCTCAACGGTTACAGGCACACCGCCAAGTGCGTCTACAATCCACGAAAAGTCTTCAAAATCAGTTAGCACAAACCGATCAACCTGCATGCCTGAAATTTCCGAAAAAGCAGTTTGTAGACCTTCCCAGCCTTCGGCAACGTAGGTAGCATTAATTCGCCCGCCGTTATACCACAAGTCACGTGGAATTGACGTTAGCACCACACGGTTTGTAGCCTTATTTAGCGATGCTAAAATCATAATATCAGTCCGGTATCCGGCTTCTGCTTTGCTTCGGCGGTCAATGCCCAACAACAATACATTTATGATTTCGTCATCAGCCAATACCGAAGTTGGCGCAGTTGCGAATGGGGATTCTACTTTGCTTTCAATTTTTTTTGCGAGAGGAGCTAAAAAACCTTTCCCGTCGGTGACTTCGTTGTCTAGTTTTAGAAAATCATACAGTGCAAACCCAACTAGTCCTAAGACCAAAAATATGCCAAGAACCAAGCACATGATAAGTATTTTCTTAACCATAACACTGTTTAGGATAGCATATTTTAGAAAAGTGAAGGGCAGACAAAAAGGCTAGTCAAGCGAAATTTGTTTGTGCTATGATATGGGAGTATGTCAAAGAAGATCTTAATCATCGAAGATGACACCTCCCTCTACAACTTGTATGAAACCGAACTGACTTTAAAGGGGTACGCGGTTTCTAATGTGTCAGATGGTAATTTAGGTTATGACGCAGTCGCTACCCAAAAACCCGACCTAGTGTTGTTAGATTTAATGTTGCCGGGAAAAAATGGTCTTCAAATTTTGGAAGAGGTAAAAACGCAAGATGAAACAAAAAAGACCAGGGTGGTTATGCTTACAAACTTTGGTAATGAAGATAATGTTAGTCGCGCATTGGAGCTTGGTGCCGAAGATTACATTATGAAATACAACATAGTTCCCGCGGAGTTGTCGGAAAAGGTTGCTTCTCTTCTTGGCGATACGCAAAACTCAGCAGTGAAACTTGTTGTGTAGCTGTCGGCATAGAAGATGAATGAATTTTACCTGCTCATTGCCCTATTAATATGCTTTTCCCTGTTTGCGACGTTTCTCTACCTATACATTAAGAATATTCAGGAGTTTAACCGCCTTCGAAAGCTTCGCAATGACTTTACTGCCATGATTATTCATGAATTGCGCTCTCCATTGTCGCTGGTAAGAAGTTCGGCAGATATGTTAATACGTGAAGCAGTAAGTCTAAACCAGGAGCAAATTACGACCCTGCTGACACAAATGCGAGATTCGTCAACTGAACTGTTAGAAATCGTAAATGACTTGTTGGATGTATCAAAAATCGAATCGGGTCGTATTGAGCTATTCAAGCGCAATGTTGATATTAATAAGTTGCTGGATCTAGAAATTACACGCTACAGAAGTTTGGCTCGAAACAAGGGAATAGCTGTTAATGCTGAACTTGATCATACAGTCGAGATGATTAGTTGTGACGAAGAGAAAATGAAACAAGTTATGAATAACCTACTGTCAAACGCGATTAAATTTACAAATGAGGGGTATGTTAATGTGAAAACGACAAAATCTCACAACTACCTGCAAGTCGAAATATCAGATTCAGGAGTGGGAATTCCAGCTGCACTTAAGGCAAAGTTGTTCCAGAAGTTTGTGCAGGCGCGTGATTTGCCTGTGTCACGTGAAAAAGGCACCGGTCTTGGTCTTGTGATCGTAAAGGGAATTATCGAAGCTCATGGCGGCAAAGTATGGGTTGAGGATAATTTGCCCAGAGGTTCTAAATTTATTTTTACACTCCCATGCTAATATCACCCACTATTTTTAGAACATATGATATTAGAGGTACCTATGGTGATTTATTAACTCTTGAGGGCGCACAGCATATTGGGCGGGCGCTTGGGACATTTTTAATTAGAAAATTTAAAGACAAACACGAACACAACCTAGTGGTGGGCAGAGATAATCGGGAAAGTTCCCCAGCACTTGCCCAGGAATTTATAAAAGGTGTTGTAAGTACAGGTTGTAATGTGGTCGACGTTGGCATTAGCTTGACACCTGTTATTCACTACTTAACCTGTGTTAAAGACTTTGATGCAGGTGTAGAAGTAACTGCAAGCCACAATCCCAAGGAATACAATGGTTTTAGAATCGACTATAAACACGCCACTCCGTTTTATGGAGCAGACATTTTAACCCTCCTTGCACTTATTGTTGCAAATGACTATGAACTTGGAAACGGAAAGGTTGGGGAGCTCGATTTATTTGGTGAGTACCTAGGCTACTTAAAAAATCGCTTTTCGTTTAATCAGAGCAAAAAAGTTGTGCTGGATTGTGGATTTGGGACCGCAAGCTATTTTGCGCAAAGAGTTTTTGCGGAGTTGGGCAGTAACGTGCTTGGAGTATATTGCAGTGCCGACAGTAACTTTCCACACGGAGTGCCGGACCCTGCTGATGGGCGCTTAATGCAGGAAATTGGCCAAAAAGTTGTTGAACTTGGTGGAGACGTAGGCTTTGCATTTGATACCGATAGCGATAGATTTGGCGTTGTAGACGAAAAAGGGATTTTTTATTCAAATGACAAACTGTTGTTGTTATTTGCCCAGCAATTACTAACTCAAAAACCGGGAGGTGTGGTAGCCTACGACGTGAAGAGTTCGGGCATTGTTGACGAGTTGGTTAAAACATGGGGCGGAGTGCCAAAAATGGTACGTACCGGCCATCCGTTTATGGTGCAAGAAATGAAAAATGGCGCATTAGTAGGTGCTGAATTCTCGGGGCACATGTATTTTGCCGAAAACTTCGGATTTGATGACGGGTTGTATTCGGCATGTATGACGCTGGAATTGTTGGAAAAAACGGGTAAGAAACTGTCGGAACTGGTAGCGGATTTTCCAAAGCGGGTTCAGACTTCGGAAATTAAAGTGCCATGCGCAGACGAAAAGAAGTTTGAAGTAATCGAAAACGTGAAAACAAAACTGCACCTAAAAAGAGAGCATTTTTTAACAATCTCCGAGCTGGATGGTGTAAGGGCGTCTGTTACTGCAACCGGATGGTTTTTAATTCGGGCGTCAAATACCTCACCTTATTTGAGTGTATGTCTTGAAGGGCAAGATCAGGCAGAAATTGAGCTGTTGTGGGCCGGAGTAAAGGATTTGCTTGGTGGGTTTGTGTCAACCGAAAATGTACAAGCGCCAATATAAATGTGATACTATGAAAAGATGAAGAAGAAAACTGCCCGTGTACTTTGGTTTAGTGAAATCCGCAAAGAAGACATTCCACTAGTTGGAGGTAAAGGTGCAAACCTTGGTGAAATGTACAGTGCAAAAATCCCAGTTCCAAATGGTTTTTGCGTTACTGCCAGCGCATACTTCGATTTTATTAAAGGTACATCCATTAAAGAAAAAATAATGTCAGAGCTGACCCACTTAGATATGGAAAATTCTAAGGCGCTTATTGAAGCATCAAAACATATTCAAACCGCAATTTTAGCGGCTGAGATGCCGCCGGCAGTTGCTAAGGATGTTGCCGATTATTACCACCAGTTGTGTGGGGAGTTCGACAAGTATGTAGCGGTTAGATCGTCAGCTACGGCCGAAGACCTTCCAGACGCTTCTTTTGCGGGTCAGCAGGAAACATACCTGAATATAAAGGGATATAAAGATGTTGTAAAACATGTGCAAAAGTGTTGGGCGTCGCTATTTGAACCGCGTGCAATTTTTTATCGCACCGATATGGGTTTTAGTCATCTGGATGTTGGAATTGCAGTGCCAATTCAGTTAATGGTGCAATCTACTATTTCGGGCATAATGTTTACGGTTAATCCGCTGTCTAATGATGAGGGCGAGGTGTCGATTGAGGCGGCTTATGGATTGGGTCAGCCGGTGGTTTCAGGGGAACTTACACCTGATCAGTTTATTTATAACAAGACCTCTAAAAAAATTACCTACAAATATATTTCTGATCAAACTTGGCAATTAACTCTGGCAGGCAAGGTACCGGTGTCAAAAGCACATCGCAACAAGCAGAAAATGCAGGATAAAGATGTAAAAGAGTTGGCAGAAATTGGCATTCATATTGAAAAGCATTACGGAAAACCGCAAGACATTGAGTGGGGCATGGAGGGTGGTAAATTGTATATTGTGCAGTCGCGACCTGTTACGACTTTAAAACCAAAAATTAGGGCGGCATTTTCGGAAGTAGATGAAAAGAAGGCCGGCAAATTTATTTTAGAAGGCCTTGGCGCGTCTCCGGGTGTAGCCAGTGGGCCTGTGAAAATAGTTCAATCTGCAAGTAGAATTGCCGACGTAAAAGAAGGCGATGTGCTTGTATCGGTTATGACCAATCCTGATTTTGTGCCGGCTATGAAACGGGCAAGCGCAATTGTGACTGATGAGGGTGGAAGAACCTCGCACGCGGCAATTGTGAGTCGCGAGCTGGGAATTCCTGCTGTAGTTGGGTGTCAGACTGCAACAAAAATTTTGAAAATGGGTGAAATTGTAACTGTTGACGGGTCGGCGGGGCACATTTTTGAGGGCGACTTTGTAGTTGTAGACGAAAAGGCTGCCGAAAAAGCCGAAGACTTGCAATCAAAAGACTTAAAAACTGCTACCAAAATTTATATGAATCTTGCAGAACCTGAACTGGCAGGCGACATGGCAAAACGAAATGTTGATGGAATAGGTTTGCTACGGGCAGAGTTTATGGTAGCTCAAATTGGCACGCACCCAAGAAAGTTTATTGAAGATAAACAACAAAAAGTGTTTATAAAAGAACTTGCCGATGGACTTGAAAAGTTTGCTGAGGCTTTTCACCCAAGGCCTGTGGTGTACCGCGCAACCGATTTTAGAACCAACGAGTTTAGAGGCCTAAAGGGTGGCGCAAAGTATGAAAAAGAGGAGCCAAATCCAATGATCGGTTTTAGAGGCGCATCAAGATATATTGAAGATGATGATGTGTTTGATATGGAAATAGAGGCCATCAAACATGTACGCAACAAAAAAGGATTTAAAAATTTACACATGATGATTCCTTTTGTGCGAACAGTCGAACAGCTTCGGGAAGTGAAAAGAATTATGTCCGCCAAAGGACTTCGGCGCAGTGGTGTGTTTCAGCTGTGGATGATGGTGGAAGTGCCATCGTCGGTTATAGTCTTGGAGGATTTTATAAAAGAGGGTATAGACGGTGTCTCGATAGGGTCAAACGACTTAACCATGTTAACTTTGGGTGTTGATCGCGATAATGAACGGGTAGCAAATGTATACAATGAGCTGGATCCGGCTGTGTTGTGGATGCTTGAACGCACAATTACAGTTTGTAAGCAAAAAAGAATAACTTGCTCAATTTGTGGGCAGGCACCCTCGGATTACCCTGAGTTGGTACGAAAAATGGTGGAGTGGGGAATTACTTCGGTGTCGGTAAGCCCTGACGTGCTGGATAAAACACGTGAAAATGTATACAACGCCGAAAAAGCGCTTCTTAAAAAACTACACGCCGAAAAAGCATCTTCCTCAAGGTTATCTGGAGCGTCAGCGCAGTCCTCAGTTCGCAAAAAGCATAAGAAGTTAGAAAAAAAATAACGTGCCAAAAATCCGGGACATAAGGTGCCACAAAATAATAAATTCCCGCGGTGACTGGACAATTGAAACCAGAGTCGAACTTGATGATGGTGCAGTTGGGGAACAGGCAATTCCAGATGGGGCGTCTAAAGGACAAAATGAAGCTGTGTATGTGCCTGTAGACAAAGCGGTTGATGTTGTTGAACACCCGATTGCTGATTTATTGCGTGGACAAGACCCGGGCGAGCAGTTAGCACTTGATACCCAACTGTTAAAAATGGATGGAACTTCAAACAAAGCACATTTGGGTGGCAATAGTATCTTGTCAGTATCACTAGCCATTGCAAAAGCGGTTGCCAATTCCAAAGGGTGCGAGCTGTATGCCTATCTTGCAGAAGTGTACGGCAAAAAAATTAGTGGTGCGCCAAGCTTTCCGACACCTGTGTTTAATGTACTAAATGGAGGCAAACATGCGGATAATGACCTTTCTTTTCAGGAATTTATGGTAATTCCGTCCCAGGGCATACCTATTAGAGAGGCACTTGAAATGGGAGTAGAAATTTATGATCAGCTCGAAACTAATTTAAAGTCTGCAGGGTATTCAACTGAAGTTGGAGACGAAGGCGGGTTTGCGCCTTCTGGTATAACAGTACACAAAGCACTTGAACTAATTAAAAACGCTGCTAGGCAGAAATACACGGTTGGTAAACAGGTTTTTTTTGGGCTGGACGTTGCCGCCGAGTCATTTTTTAAAAATGACCAATATGAATTAGCCGAAGAGCACAAAAGTTTATCGGCCGATGCGCTTGCAAAGTATTACATGGCGCTTTTTAGTGACTTTGAGCTTATGTATATAGAGGATCCATTTTATGAGGGTGACACTGATGGCTGGCAGGAGTTTTACGCCAAGTGCGGGCAAAAAACTTTGATTGTGGGTGACGATCTGGTGGTTACGAATGCCAAATTTCTAAAAAAAGCAGTGGCCGACAAGCTAATAAATGCAGTAATTGTAAAACCAAATCAGGTGGGAACACTAACCGAAACATTTGAGTTCATAAAAATGGCAAAGGAACATGGATTGGCAATTTGTGTATCGCACCGAAGCGGTGATAACGCCGACGATACATTTATTGCCGATCTAGCTGTTGCGGTTGAAGCGGATTTTATGAAGTCTGGAGCTCCCGCAAGAGGGGAGAGGGTCGCTAAGTATAATCGGTTACTTGACATTGCCGATACTTTTAATTCTAGCTAATCTATGCTGTACGCAGCGTAGTCTTTGCCAAGCGGGGTTTCAATTTCTGCGGTTTGGTCTGGAGTTAGGTGCTCAAAATATTTTCTAAACCCGCGAATGCTGTTACCGTGACACGAAATTGCGACATTTATTTTGTTTTGCTTCATAAGCGGTACAATTTCTACGCAAAAGGCCTCGACTCTTGTACATACCATTTCTAAACTTTCTCCGTGTGGTGGAACAGCGTAGTAATCCCTTCTAATCTGCAGTAATTTCTCGGGAGATTCAAGTTGCATAATAAGTTTACTGGTGCCTTGATAGTCTCCGTAATGCCTCTCCTTGATTCTGTCATCAGTTTCTATTTTCAATGAACTGGCATAGTTATTTAGAGAAAGTGCCAACTTCATGGTTTGGGTGGCACGCAATTGCGGGGATGAGATTAAAAGATCAATTTTTTTGGTTTTTAGTTTTGGGGCAAGCTCTAACGCTTGTTCTTCGCCTTTTTTTGTAATACCTACATCACGCCAGCCACTAAACAAAAAATCAGCGTTATCGGTTGATTGGCCGTGCCTAAAGATATACAGTATTGGAAAGTCAGGATTTTCGTATTTTGGCAGATCTTCTACGTGAGAATAGCTTAGATATGCAATAGCTGCATCAACCTTGTCTTTGCCATATTGCTGGTACAGGGCAGTTAGCTCCATAAAGTAAGGTTAACATAGCGTGGTTATTCCTGCTACAATTGATGGGTATGTCGTCATATTTTCAGGCATTAACCGATAAACTCTTGGAACTTGCACAATATGTTCCGGTTGAACTGTATACCCTAATCGCGTCCTTTACCGAAGAAATTATTGCACCTATTCCTTCACCAATTGTAATGACAGTTGCCGGATCACTTGCCGCCGCGCAAGGCAAGCCGGCTATTTATTTATTGGCGTTGGCATGCATTAGTGCGTTTTCAAAATCAGTTGGCTCAATGATTATTTATGTTGTAGGTGATAAGTCAGAAGACTGGTTGACCAAAAAATTTGGCTGGTTACTTGGTGTCTCACATGACGACATAACTAAACTTGGTACAAAATTTAACCGTGGCTACCGAGATTTTATTGTGATATTTTTTGCTCGTGCAATACCTGTTGTACCGACTGCAGCGGTATCGGTTATGGCCGGTATTCTAAGATTAAACTTTAAATCTTACATAGTCGCATCATTTTTAGGATTTATATTTCGTAGCTTAATATATCTATACGTTGGTTTTGTTGGTATCGAAACGTATGAGGCAATGATGGGAGGCGCGGATAATATTGAATCATATCTTCAGCTTGGGATAGTTTTGGCGCTAGGCGCTGTAATTGCATTTTTATATTATAGAAGACACAAAAATTCTAATCTTGACAATCAATAAAAAAACCACTTTAATAGCATAAATTGTTGTTTACTCCACTTTAGGAAGTGCCTGTGGAAAAATTAATCATACTCAAAAAATTAACTAAACTGACTATGTCTTGCGAGAGGGGGTGTCCCGAATGCTAACTAAAGATGATATTCGCAGAAATCTAAAGGAAGATCCGTACTGGACTCCTGATGATGATGCCTCTAATGAGGTTTGGGATTGGTTTGATGAAGTATACGATGAGCTTTATGGCGGTGGGTCAGAAGACGATGTAGAAGACGATATGGACTTTGATTCTCCCGCTGGTTCGGACGATGAGGAATAATTAGGTGGGGGAGCTGTTAAGGGGAGCTTCCCGCTTAATATTTTAATACTTACGAATTACTCCAGTTACTTTGCCTTGAATTTCGACATCACGCGCATCGACAATAATTGGATCCATTTTGTCGTTTGCGGGCTGTAGTCTTATTTTTCCATTTTTTTCGCGATAGAAGGTTTTTAAAGTTGCGAATGTATTCTCGAGAAGCGCAACAACAATATCGCCGTTGTCGGCAGTATTTTGGCTTTGAACCACAACATTGTCCCCATCAAAAATACCCTTATTTATCATCGAATCTCCCCTAACTTGCAAAACGTAACACCTCTTAACTTTTGACACCAAATCAGGCGAAACAGTAATTGTTTCT
>CAYXGU010000006.1:0-21918 GCA_964464645.1 uncultured Candidatus Saccharibacteria bacterium | reverse complement strand
ATGTGTTGTGCTAAATTAATTGACCCCAAGCAACAGTTTTCATATGGGCCAAGCCATTGCTCACCACATGGGTTTGTTGCCTTTAGCTCGTACAAATGTGGTACAGGGTTTGTTCTATTTGCCTCGTCAATAAACAGTACACCCGGCTCACCATTTTTATGTGCATACTGCACGATAAGCTCAAAAATTTCGCGGGCGCGGGGCGATTCTATTACTTCTTTTGTAGACGGGTCAACAAGATCATAGGTTACATCGTCTTTTACCGCCCGCATAAAATTATTTGTGATAGCAACCGAGATATTAAAGTTCGAGATTTTGCCTTCACTGCCTTTGCAGGTTATGAAATCCCTAATATCCGGGTGGTCAACTCGTAAAACAGCCATATTTGCACCGCGCCTCACCCCACCTTGCGCAATTTCGCCAAAAGCGGCATCGTATACTCGCAAAAAACCAACAGGTCCAGTGGACAACCCATTGCTGCTTTTTACAATCGCACCCCGTCTACGTAAATCCGAAAAAGAAAATCCGTTTCCACCACCAACCTGTTGAATCAATGTTGCTACTTTGAGCGTGCCAAAAATACTACCGTCGGTTCTGCCTAGGTCATCCTCAATTGGCAAAACGAAACATGCCGCAAGCTGGCCTAAGGGAGTACCCGCACCTGTAAATGTCGGGGAATTTGGAAAAAACCTTTTGGTGGTCATTAGGTTATAGAGCTCAATTTTTGACACCTCAACATCCATATATGAGCTATCGGGCTGGGCCACTACTTTGGCAATTCGCTCAAACATATCCTCTATGGTCTCAGCGGCTGTACCATCGGGGTTTTTTCTTAGATATCTTTTCTCAAGAATTACTTTGGAGTTGTCACTTAACTCAATATAGGAATTTTTAACCGGCAGTTCACCGTTTTTTGCGGAAATACGTGGTAACTTAGTTTTACTGGCAACACTAGGCGATTGGAGCAACCAATTCATAGTAAAACATGATAGTTCAGGGCAACAGGCTTAAACTGCCATAAGACTATTGGCCAAAAAAATCAGATAATTTTTTAAACTACTTAAAACGAACGCACTTTTTAGTAAAGCACATCAAGAATCAGGTATCCACTAACTCCAATTGTATAATGAAATATTTTCTTAGTTTCCGCGCAAAAAGGCCGGAATATCGTACATGCCTTTTTTCTTGTATTTTTCGTCAATATCATTATCGGGCTTTTTTTCAGTCTCGGCCTCGGAGTCGGGTTTTTCCGGCTCATCGGGCTTTTTTGGCGTTTCCTGCTCAGGTACATGGGTTCTTTGTGTCACCGCATCTAGATTAAGTCTTGATCTTAGTTGGCTCTCTTGGTCAAAACCGGTCGCAATGACTGTTATCTTGACTTGATCGTTAAGAGCCTCATCAATTGCCGCTCCAAAGATAATATTTGCTTCCGGACTTGCGGAACCTCTAATTACTTCAGCGGCTTGGTTTACTTCTTGCATGGTCAGGTTTTTCCCACCAATCACGTTAAACAGTATTCCGGTTGCACCTTCGATTGATACATCAAGCAGCGGCGATGAAATTGCATCTTTAGCGGCAGTTACAGCGCGGTTTTCACCTGTACCAATTCCAATACCCATAAGTGCAGACCCTGCATTGGCCATAATTGTTTTAACATCGGCAAAATCAACATTTATTAACCCGGGCAGTACTATAAGATCTGAAATACCCTGCACACCTTGCGTCAATACACTGTCTGACATTTTAAACGCATCTAAAATCGAGAGTTCTTCGTCGGCTATCTCTAACAGTCGCTGATTTGGAATAATTATTAGGGCGTCAACTTCATTTTTTAGCTGTGAAATGCCTAATTCAGCATTTTCCATGCGCTTACCGCCTTCAAAATAAAATGGTTTTGTTACAACACCTACAGTAAGTGCGCCAAGCTCTCGGGCTACAGCAGCAACTATAGGCGCCGCACCCGTACCCGTACCTCCACCCATGCCTGCAGTAATAAATACCATATCGGAATCCGCCAAGTTCGATTTTAACGCTTCGAGAGATTCTTCGGCGGCTTTTCTGCCAATTGCCGGATCTGCACCTGATCCTAACCCACCTGTAAGTTTTTGCCCAATTGGAACTTTGACGAATGCCTTACTTACCGATAAATCTTGCGCGTCGGTGTTGACGGCAATAAACTCCACGCCGCTTATTTGCTGTGAGTCAATAAGTGTGTTTAATACATTACAGCCCGCACCACCAATGCCGACTACTCTAATTTTTGCGAACCTTTCGATTTCGGGTTTAACAAACATTTTTTACCTTATAGCTTTTAAAATTGTTAGGGCAGAAACGATTTTATTTTGCCAGAAATACCAGAAAGTACTGAAGATATCTTACCTTGACTGCCCGAGTATGACAAGTCTGCGTTTGTTCTTAATGCTTTTTGGCCATACAACACTGCCCCAACTGATGCCGAAAACTGCGGACCCTGAATTTCGTCAATCAACCCTGTAATTCCCTGTGGTAATCCTATGCGTGCGGGCATTTTAAGTGATCTTTTCGCCATCTTTTCAATACCTGCAGTAAGTGCACCTCCACCGGTTATTACAATACCGGCCGGTAACTTACCTATTAAATCTGCTTTTTCCAAGTCAAGTGCCACAAGTTTAAAAATTTCGTTTAGGCGTGCGTCAATTACTTCGTACAAAAATTTTTTGGGAATCTTTTCTTCATCTAGCCCAAACTCCGATACATCAAGCAGCTCTTCTTCTTTTTGCTGATCCAATGTCATGTATGCGTTTTTGCCCTCACTAAGCTTTAGTTTAATCTTTTCGGCCTCTTCAAGTCTGGTACGAAGTCCTATTGCCAGATCATGTGTAATGTGCACGGCACCAATTGGCAATACAGATGAATAAGCCGGACTGCCTTCGACATACGCAATAAGTGAAGTTGTGCCCCCACCTATATCTACCAGTACCGTACCAAGCTCTTTTTCGGTATCAGTCATGACTGCAAGCGAAGATGCAAGCGCGGTATAAACCATATCGGTTACATCAACACCAACCTGCTGTACACATTTAGCAAGATTTTTCATGGCAGTGCTTGAGCCATGAATAATGTTTGTTTCCACTTCCAACCGCACACCAGACATGCCAACCGGATCACGGACTCCATCCTGCGCATCAACAACAAAATCGCGTGGAATAACATGAATAATTTAATCTGATGACGACAGAGAAATTGCATGCGCTGCTTCGGTTACCCTTATAACATCCTCGTGTGTAATTTCGGAACTTGGATTAGATACTGCTACCACCCCATGCTTATTTAAAGTACGAATATGACTGCCGCTGACTGTGATATATGCGTTTGCCACCGAAACCCCAGCCATACGCTCAGCGCGCTCTAAACTTTTGGAAATTGATTCAACTGTATCATCAATATCAACTACATTGCCACGATTAATACCACGCGAATACACCGCACCCGATACCCCAATGACTGATAATCTCTCGTCCTTTAGAGCAGCAATGATGGTGCTGATCTTAGTCGAACCAATGTCTATTCCTGTAATAATTTTTTCTCTGGGCATAACAAGTCGAACTTAGTCATATTCTACTATTACTTTGTCGAAACGTAAATCTATCCGCTTAATGGTTTTTTTCTCAGGTATGGGTTGTTTAAGTACTTCGGAGATAATTAAAATACTTTTGCGAATATCCTTGTCTCTGCCTAGTTGTGCAAAAATGTTGTTATCCAAGTAAAAGACTATTTCATGGTTTGCGACACTTACTGAACTGGCCTTTAATTCCTGTTCGTCAATTGTTGACAAAAATTCCAAATACAGCGGTACTAGAGCTTTATCAATAAACATACCGACCTGCAGCTCTCCCGTGTATGTGACTTGCGGTAGATTTGTTTTAGTTGGGTCAACTAAACCCAAAATATAGCCGTCTTCATCAACTAAGTAATGCTCGTCTGCACCTTTATTAGAAACAATCGCAAGCGGTGTACGCTCAACAACAGTTACTACAATTGTATGCGGATATTGCTTATGCACGGTTAGAGTCTTAGCACCCAGAAAATTCTCACTTAGTGTTTTTTGAACTGACAGTAAATCTAGCAAAACAATATTTTTGGTGAGCACTTGCTCCGCAGTTAGCGTTTTGACGTCTTCGGCATACACAAAATTTGTTGCACCTTGTACCAGCACCTCGGACACATTAAAGTAAGTTGTTTTGGTGACTAAGTTGTATAAAAATACGGTCGGCACTATAACTGCTCCAAAAATAATGCAAAAGCGCAGGATTTTCTTAAGTTTTTTCACTACTATTCTTTTTTGCTTTTGACGCTTATAAGTAGGTTTGGATTTCATGAAGAATTAATTCTGCGGCGGTGTTTTGGACACTACCTCTGTGTGCCAAGTTAATTTTAGTGCCATTTTGTACAAGTTCTGATTTTAACAGTGCAAGCAGTGCCTGACCGGTTAGGTTGGCTTCTTCAAGAATTACACCAAGCCCTGCGTTTTCAAGTGCTTTTGCGTTTAAATACTGCTCGTTGTGTGACACCCACGGAATCGGAATGAGAATTGCGCGCTTGCCTATTGCCAATATCTCAGCAAGTGTATGTGCGCCTGCCCGCGTTACAAAAATATCAGCTTTGGCGTATGCTTCGCCGATTTCTGACTCATAAATAAATTGTCTTCCAAAATACTTTCCTGGTGGTTGTGGCACAAGTCCCTTATATTTTTCTGCCAGCCTCTCTGCATCCTTAAATTCCGAATGCGCTCCACACTGATGCAGTACATTACAGATGTGCAAAAGTTCTGGTAGGACCTCTTCAACAGTCAAATTAATTTTATGCGCGCCGGTCTTGCCACCCATCACCAAAACTGTTGGCAATTTTACATTAATCTTAAATTCATCTGAGTTTGCGGTAAAAATCTCGTCCCGCAGCGGAATACCCGTAAGCACAGTTTTCTCTGGCGGAAAATACTTGGCTGATTCAGGCCACGAGATCATAATTTTGTGTGCATACTTACTAATCACTTTATTTGCATACCCCACAACGACCGTTTGCTCATGTGTAATACTGGGAATTCCCAATACTTTACCGGCAAGTACAGTCGGAACCGCTAAATAGCCACCAAAAGAAACTATTACTGCGGGCCTCAACCGCACAAGCAAAAAAACTGCCTGCATGAAGCCAAAGGGGATTTTAAGCAGTCTAATAATGTTATATGTTTTATAAAATTTGCCGGCCCTAAGCTCGTAAAACTTAATACCAAGCGCAGACACCTCTTGATACTCTAAAGTAACATTTTTATCGCCTTGGAGTGAGTATTTATGCCCAAACCAAAAAATCTCAACCTCAGGATGTCTGGTTTTTAGGAGTTTAAGTACCGGTATCGCGGAGCTATGATGTCCGCCTGTAAATACAAGCTTCATGCAAGGAATTCTATCACTTTTGCACCCGCGACACATTTGCAAGCACCCCGAGCCCCATTAGCATAAATACTAATGATGACCCACCATACGAAATGAGAGGCAACGGAATGCCTGTTAGCGGTATAAGTTTTGTCATTGCGGCAACATTTATAAAGAACTGCAACCCAATCCATGTTGTCATGCCAACTGCTACAAGCTTTCCAAATACATCGGGGGATTTTTTGGCAATTGAATACCCTTTGTAGACTAAAAAGCTAAAAGTTAAAATAAGTAAAAATGTCCCGATAAAACCTAGTTCCTCTCCAATAATTGCAAAAATTGAGTCCGCAAATACTTCGGGTAAATACTGAAATTTCTGCCTAGACTGCCCAAAACCAACACCCCACAGCCCACCCGAGCCAAGCGCAATTAGCACTTGTTTAATGTGATAGCCCGAAGACAATTCTTCGCCCGCGGTTGCTGATAAAAATGTAAGTAACCGTGCTCTTCTATACTCTGAAGACACCATAAAAAGCGCACCCATAATGCCAAATATTGGCAACGTAAGTAGCATTTCCTTTATATTTACACCCGTTGAAAAAAACATTACCGCCGCAATTAAGAATATAAGCACAGCAGTCGACATATTAGGCTGTAACATAATTAACCCGGCTATCACTCCCGATACACCCAAAAATACCCAAAATGGATTCTTGCCAAGCCGTATTCTTTTTTCAAGGAGGGCGGCCAAAAATAAAATGAGTGCAAATTTAGCAAACTCGCTTGGCTGAAAGCCTAAAACACCCAATAGCGGTATTTCGGGAAATGGAGCCGGATTTAAATAAAACCACCTGTTGGCACCGTTTATACAGGGCGCAAATGGAAATGCTGTCGAACAAGGCAAGACCCCAAATAACGCCAATACAAGCAAGAACACAACCGCACCCCCAAAAAGCACCACAGACAATTGACGTAAAGTTTTAAGATCTATACGTGAAAAGATATAAAATCCAACCAGGCCAACAGCAATCCACGACAATTGCAAAAGTGCAAAGCGATACGCACTGCCATATAGTTCCTGGGACAAAATTACCGTGGCATCATAAATGATTACCACCCCAAAAAGCAGTAGTATAAAAACTAGGGCTAAAAGTGATTTATCTATAGTTTTAGTTCTGTTGTTATTTCTAATTCTGTTTCTGCGGGCCATTGATAAACCTTGTGCCTTAGAGTAACGCGATAAAAACACCTACAAAACCAAAGACTGCTCCAAAAAGCCAAAATCTGAGCGCAACTTTTGTTTCATTCCACCCAAGCAACTCAAAATGGTGATGCAAAGGCGCCATTCTAAAAAGTCGTTTTTTTGTTAGTTTGTAAGTAATTTGCTGAAGCGGACTTGAAAACCCATCTACCAAAAATACAGCTAGAATTAAAAAAAGTGCAACTTCTCTATGCATTACGATTGCAAATACGGCAAGCGCCGCACCCAATGCGTGTGACCCGACATCCCCCATAAAAATACGCGCGGGAAAAATATTAAAATATAAAAACGGAATAAGTCCGCCAATAAAAGTAGCCGCAAGCCCCGTAAGAGAATTGTATGCAAGCTGGCCTGCGATAACCCAGTAAAAACCAAATGCCAGTACTGCGAGCCCAGCAACCAGACCATCAAGCCCGTCTGTAAATGCAACAAAGTTCATAACCGCCAAAAACAAAAAGAAAATAAAAAACGGATAAAAAATTCCGATTTCAACATTTCCGATTAGTGGAAGCCACAAAAAATCCCAGCCAAGTTTAATATAGGTCCAATACGCAACAAACCCGGCCAGAAAAAACTGAATTAGCATTTTCTGATGACTTGAAAATCCTCTACCCGGCGAACTGCCGATAATTCTTAATGCTGATTTGAAATGATCCCATACCCACACAAACGGCTTAATAAAAAACAGT
Source organism: uncultured Candidatus Saccharibacteria bacterium (assembly GCA_964464645.1). Taxonomy (GTDB): domain Bacteria; phylum Patescibacteriota; class WWE3; order UBA101185; family UBA10185; genus CAYXGU01. The sequence continues at coordinate 14,560 of CAYXGU010000006.1, read as the reverse complement.
TTGCTTAGCCCAGTAGTAGTTTGACGTGCACCAAACAATTTTGGCAAATCAGATGTTTTATATACTTTTGAAAAGTCCTCAAGCAACCCAAGCATGCCTGCAAGCGCAGTCACAAAAATGGGAAAAAGTGTCTGGGTACGCGAGCGGTTGAACAAAAGTGTCACAACCGCAATAGTAAGCAAAAACACCACACCGCCCATGGTCGGTGTGCCTTGTTTTTTTTGGTGAGACTCGGGCCCATCACCTCGAATTCGCTCACCCATGTGGTATCTGTAAACAAAGTTTATCCACAACGGATAGAGCGCGAAGGTTGCAACAAAAGTAACAAGGAGAAATAGTAAATCTTCAAGCATGGCTTTCAGTATACCAAATTTATGCTTTTTCTATTTGAGCACCAAGCGACACCAGTTTGTCAAAAAAGTTTTCGTATCCGCGTTCCACGTTTTCAACACCTTCAATCTCACTTTTGCCATGCGCCATTAAGCCAGCTAAAACTAAAGCCGCGCCGGCTCTTAGATCCGGCACAAAAAGTTTAGTTCCTTTAAAGGGTGTTGGACCGGTTATTTTCGCAACGGTTTTAGGTTCACCAAGTTTTGCCAGATCGTATGCTTCATCACTAATTACAGCCTCAAGCCCAAGCTCGCTTGGTGATACTAGATTTATCTTTGCCCCCATTCGATTAAGGTCTACTGTATAGCCAAATCTATCGGTGTACACCGTGTCGTGCACTATACTTTCGCCCTCTGCCTGGGTCAGCAGTAACGTTATTAACGGCTGCCAATCGGTCATAAAACCCGGGGCAGGCGCGGTGGTAACAGTGGCTGCGGAAAACACTTCCCCTGCGTGCCACACTCGCATGTCATTTTTTGCAAACTCAAATTTACACCCAATTTTGGTAAGCACATTTGTAAACGCAAGTAAATCTGTTTTTTGCACACCCTTTAATTTAATGTTTCCGCCGGTAACAAGTGCGGCTACAACAAAGGTAACAACTTCATTACGGTCGGGCATTACCTTATATTTACAACTCTTAAATACCTGCGTACCAGAAACCTTAATTGTCCTTGGCGCAACTCGCTCGACTTTGCCGCCAATTTGATTGCAAAAGGCAATAAGATCATCAACCTCCGGTTCTTCGGCCGCGTTTGTGATTGTTGTTTCACCGGCGGCGAATAAAGCGGATAAGATGGCGTTATCGGTACCAGTGTGTGTACTAATTTTAAAACTGATATCTGCACCGGTAACTTGTTTAGAAAATATGTAGTAAAACTTATCGTCCTCTTGGACTTCGTAGCCTAAAGTTTTCCATGTGTCAACCCAGCGATTCAGCGGGCGCGGGCCAATTTTGCATCCACCCGGCTTTGGCAAAATTGCCTTCCCAAACCTAAACACCAACGGTCCTACCAACAAAGCTGCGGTTCTATATTTTGACCCAAGTTCGTATGGAATCTCATGTGATATAAGACCAGCTCCGTTAATAACCAGCTTGTTGGCACCAATCCACCTGAATTTACCACCCAGCCTTCGAATTATCTCCAAATCCACATGCAAATTTTCAATATTTGGAATATTGTCTAAAACAACATCCTCATTTGAAAACAAAGCTGCGTGCAGTAATTTTAACCCTGAATTTTTAGCACCCGAAATTACTATATCGCCTGAAAGTGGTACACCGCCTTGTAGTGAAACTGCAGCCATAAATTTTATGACGATAAATAGGTTAGCAGAACCGAATTTATCACCAAAGCCACGTCAAAAACTATAGTTAGACCAAAAACACTACGCTCAACACCTCGCTTTGACCTATATGACGAAATTGACCCCCCAACCGAACTTGACAGCCCGCCGCCTTTTGACTGGATCAGAACCAAAAGAGTCACCATACTAGCAAAAACTATTTGTAAAATTTTGATAAGCACTAATGCAGTCATTTTTTCTTGTCCGAACACAACCACCTAAAAAACCCAAAACAAAGCACAAATACAAGCGCCGACAGTACAAGCGCCCACGTCTGTGATAGGCTTTTAGATGGTAACACAAAGCCAAAAATATTCAACTCGGCCATCTCTGTTGCGCCAACACTAAACCCGGGTAGATATTCAGATAAAACAAAAAACACAACTAAATTCAAAACTAACCCTAAAAAAATATATCCGGGGCCTTTTACCGGCAATGAGAGCAACCCCAAAAGCGGCGTAATAGTAAAATTCAAAAGCGCAAGCACTATAACTACAATTAATGCGGTTAAGTTAGTTTCGCCCGAAAACACAAATCCGCCAATTATAAATTGGGCAACTAGAAGTGAGAGTAATGTAAATATGAACGTCCGAAGTAAAGATTTAAGCATACTTTATGTGCTTTAATCTTAGCTTATGGTGGTAACTTTGAGCAAATCTGTGCGCCTCGTTTCGCAGCTTTATAAGCAGTTTTTGTCCTTCATTGTCGGGTGGTAAATTTAGTTCAATAAATTGGTGGGTGTGGCGGTCGTAGTACACAATAGTTTCATATTTTTTGGCTAGCCCGATCAGCGGAATATCCATGTTTACAGCATCTAGCACCTTTAACCCCGAGCTTACCTGTCCTTTGCCGCCATCGACTACAATTAGATCGGGTATACCCCAACTCTCTAAATTTTTACCTTTAAGACGTCTGCGTAGCACTTCGTTTAACATCGCAAAGTCATCTGGCGTGTCTGGCGTAGTTGTATTGATCTTAAAGCGTCTGTATTCACTTTTTGCTGTTTCACCGCCCAGCGCTACAACCATTGATCCAACAGAGTCACTTCCCGAGATGGTGGAAATGTCGTAGCATTCTATTCGCTGCGGTAAGTCGGTTAATAACGGCACTGCGCGAACTAATTCTACAAGTGCCTTTTCACGTAAATCCTGAACCAGGTACGGATTATCGACGTATTGTTGTGCCACTGTCGCCTTTTGCCTAATGTAATCAAACTTGCTTAGTTGATCTCTAAGGTATGCGGCCTCTTCAAAGTTTTGCTCTCTGGCCGCCTTTTGCATAGCTTTTTGAAATGACTTAACAAGCGCAGCACTTTCGCCTGACAAAAACCGCTCAATGCGTGCGACCTGAGATCGGTAAGTAACAGGAGTAATTAACCCCGTACAAGGTGCTTGGCATAACCCAATGTGCCCATATAAACAAGGCTGGCCGGCTTTATTGTAGCGCTTAAATTTTGCGTGTGAGCAGTCGCGATATGGAAACGCCTTGCGTACACTTCTGGCAACATACTTTGCAGTATTGGAACTTGGATACGGACCAAAAGTTTTGTCTTTTTTTTGCAGATCACCTTCTCGTGCAGTCAGCACTACCGGAATGTTTACACTCTGTGAATTAAGTGTGACTTTGCTAGGACGTATCACAATGTACAAATAGGACTTGTCATCCTTTAAAGCAACGTTATATTTAGGCTTGTGAATTTTAATTAGATGCGCCTCCAGAACTAAGGCCTCAAGCTCAGATAGTGTTTCAATATATTCTATGTCTGCGATATTTTTGACAAGTGCAGCCGTTTTCGAAACCGGATCAAGATCGGTCTGAAAATACGACTTAACCCTATTTTTTAGTCGCTTTGCTTTACCAACGTAAATCACCTTTCCTTCAGTGTTTTTGTACATGTAAATGCCCGGAGTTTGCGGAAGGTGTGAAATTGTAGTTTTAAGGTCTTTTTGCACTAGATTTAGTATAAAATATACCTACGATATGAAAAACTTACTGGCCCAAGGAATTATATATCTTAGTTGGATAATTATTTTTGGGCTAACAACTTTTGCACATGCTCAGGAGCAATTTGCCACAGACTATACCATCTATTACACAGTTGACAATGCCGGAGCTACTACGGTTAATCAAAAAATTAAGATCACTAACAAGTTAAAAGATGTGATTGCGAAAAACTATTACTTAACAATTAGGCAAATGGGTATTTCAGATGTAGATGCCAGTGATTTATCTGGTGATCTGGAAACTGAAGTAACTTCCGAAAACGGAGAAACAACCATAAAAGCAACTTTGGAAGACATTGCTGTAGGGGAGGGGCAAAGTACTGAATTCACAATACATTACACAACAAAAGACATTGCAAGCAAGGTTGGTGAGGTATGGAACATAAATATTCCTAAAGTTAATTTACCTGATTCAACCAATTCGTACACTGTGTCGGTTTCCGTACCTACAAACTTTGGTCCTGAGCTGTTTGTCTCGCCGCTTGGTGGTATCAGGGAAATCAGCGAAGGTACTACAACGTATACATTTACAAAGCAAATGCTTGAAGACAAAGGTGTTTCTGCGGCATTTGGGCAGTATCAACTTTTAAAGTTTACTCTTGGCTATTTGGTAAAAAACGAGGCATCTATTTTTGCAGACAATAGAATTTTATTACCCCCAGACATAATCGGATCGCAACAGATTGCGTATCAAGTCATTGCACCAAAACCTCAAAAGCTTGAGGTGGACAAATTTGGCAACACATGGGCAGTGTTTGATTTTGGAAACAGTTCCGAGCTGGAAGTAAAAGTGGAGGGTCTTGCACGCATTTTCGGCAAACAAATTAACGCCGGATATGGCGACTATCAAGAAAATATTCCTGCAACAATAATGCGCACCTTTACAGACCGCGTTGATGCCAAAGAGTTATCGCAAATAGAACAGGAACTGCATAACCCAACACAACCGATTGTTCAAAATGTCTCAAGAGCTTATAACTATATGGTGCAAAATGACAACGCACAAGACGTAGCACCAACGTTAACTGCTCTATTGCACTTCATGAATATTCCAGCGCGTAACATTGCTGGTGAGGTTGTGGGTTTTGGTCCTAATACATGGGTCCAGTTTTATGATCCACAATATGGGTGGGTTGGAATTGACCCGGTGTGGGAACTTGCCACAGGGTTAGATTATTTCACAAAATTAGATACTAACCACTTTGCACTAGGCATTAACCAAAATCCAAATTACCTTATACATCAAAAGTTTGACTTTTTAACTGACCCGGACGAGAACTCCTTTGAGCCACAAATTACAGTTTATGAGGAAAAAAGTTCACTTCCCTTTGGTGCAGAGCCGCAGTCAAAAAAATATAGAATTGTAAATACTGGCCAATCAGTTGTATATGTTGCCGGTGACCCGCTCTTACCAAACGAGCAAAGTGTAAAAGTGTTACCTTTTCTTGGCTATGTTGAATTCACTGATGCAACCGAAAAAGTATTTCAAGCCACACCACTGCCGTACCCAGATGGCTCTGATGACACAAACTCATCAACTAAATTACCGCTTATTCTTTTAGTGCCGCTAGTGCTTGGGCTGTGTACGATTTTTTATGTGTTTTTAACTCAGTCAAAGGCCCGCAGAAAATAACTTCGCCACCGGCGTCTCCACCGTCAGGACCAAGGTCTACAACCCAATCACTGTTCGCAATGACATCTAGGTTGTGTTCAATAACAAGCACTGTATGCCCACGGGAGACCAGTCGCTTTATTATTGCGATTAGGCGTTCAAGATCTTTAAAGTGAAGTCCGGTTGTAGGCTCATCTAGAATGTAAAAAGTACTTCCTTTGGGCATTTTCGACAGTTCTAGGGCAAGTTTTACGCGTTGCGCCTCGCCACCAGACAAAGTTGGCGCCGGTTGACCAAGTTTAATATAGCCAAGCCCAACATCATACAAAGTCTGAATCTTACGGTTAATTTGGGGAATGTGCTCAAAAAACTTAAGTGCATCCTCAATGGTCATATCAAGTACCTCACTAATTGATTTGCCTTTGTACCGGATTTCCAGCGCTTCTCGGTTATACCGCTTACCTTCACATACTTCGCAATCAACATATACATCGGGCATAAATTGCATCTCAATCTTTATCTGACCCTCGCCTGCACACGCCTCACATCTGCCTCCCTTTACATTAAAACTGAATCGCCCCGGAGTATACCCACGAATCTTGGCTTCCTGAGTTTGGGCAAACAAATCCCTAATAGCGTCAAAGGCTTTGGTGTAGGTGGCAGGATTTGACTTTGGCGTTCTGCCAATCGGCGTCTGATCAATAGCGCTTACTTTGTCAATATGTTCAAGCCCTGTGATGGTTTTAAACTCTTCGGGACGTTCATTTATTTTTAGCCCAAAATGCTGCCTTAGAGCAGTGTAAAGTGTGTCCATAATTAATGTCGACTTTCCGCTGCCCGAAACCCCGGTTACGCATGTGAACTTTCCTAGCGGAATCTTGACACTTGCATTTTTTAAGTTTCTACCGCCTGCCCCGCCAAGTTCTACAAATTTACCCTGCGTTTGTGCCAAAAGTTTTTGGGCTCCGCTCTTTGGTTCTTCATCCAACAGCTTTATGTTTTGCCCAACAACCTTCTTGCCGGATAAATATCCGCCGGTGATGGAGTTTGTGTTTGCCATAAGCTGTTTTGGCGTGCCGTGTGCAATTATTTCACCCCCATGCACACCCGCACCGGGCCCAAAGTCAAAAATGTAATCACAGTTCAACATAGTATCCATGTCGTGTTCAACCACAAGCACAGTGTTGCCTAAGTCGCGCAGATGATGCAAGGTAGAAATTAACCGCCCCTGATCACGTTGATGCAAACCAATTGAGGGCTCGTCTAACACATACAACACCCCAGATAAGCCAGAGCCAATTTGCGAAGCAAGTCTTATTCTTTGTGCCTCGCCACCTGATAAATTTGCCGATGCTCGGCTTAAAGTTAAATACCCAAGCCCAACATCAAGCAAAAACTGAATACGGTAGTTGATCTCTTTCATAATCGGTTCCGAGATAGTTGTTTCGCGGGAGTTAAATTTGCCCGGTAGGTCTTGTGCCCACTTCCAAAAATTATCAATTGACAGCTCAGTAACCTCCCAGATGTTTTTGCCATCAATTACTACCGATAACGAGGAGTCTTTTAAGCGAGAGCCCAGACACACCGGACAGGGTTCTTTTACCATATATTTTTCAATCTCGGCGCGGACAAACTCCGACTTTGTTTCTTTGTGCCTTCGCATAAGTCTAGGTATTACACCCTCAAATCTGGCGTTAAATGTGCCGGTGTTACCGTCGTGGGTTTTATACCGCACTTTAAATTTTTTGCTTTTTGGTGCACCGAATAGCAAAATGTCGTAATGTGCTTTTTTTAGGCTCTTGATCGGCACGTTTAGACTAAACCCATATTCCTGTGCCACAGCCGTTACTACCATAGATGTCCACGAGTTGTGATCAAATCTATTACTCCACGGAAATATACCGCCTTCCAATATTGTTAACTCTTTGTTTAATACGAGTGCTTCATCGACAATTAGTTGGGTACCAAGCCCATCACATTGTGGACACGCCCCGTGTGGCGAGTTAAATGAAAAGCTTCTTGGCTCCAACTCAGAAAGCGAGATATTACACACCGGACACGCAAAGTTTTCTGAGAATAAGTGGTCTTCGAGCTGTTTTGGACTTTCGGGAAAGTCAAAATCCTTATCGCCAATTAGCGACACAATTACATTTCCGTTGCTGAGTCTAAGTGCGGTTTCAATTGTCTGATACATCGATACTTGCAAATCTTTTTTGTCGGCCTCGTCTGCCAGTTTTTGTTTGGTGATAATTTGCCTACTTAGAACCGCGTCAATCGAATGCTTATTTGTTTTAATTAAAGTTAGTTTTTGACTTAAGTCCTGCACAGAACCGTCGATTCTAGCGCGCATAATGCCCTGCTTCTTTAAGTTATCAAAAAGCGTGCTGTATTCGCCTTTTCGATCAGTTACCACAGGTGACAAAATTAAGAACCTTACTCCTCGGCTGGTATTAAATTCGCTTTGCCTAGCAACAAGCTCAAAAATCCCATCAATTATCTGATCAATACTTTGGCGGCTAATTTCTCTGCCACACTTAGGACAATGCGGGTGCCCAACTCTGGCATAAAGCAAGCGCAAAAAATCATATACTTCGGTTATCGTACCTACGGTTGAGCGCGGGTTTTTTGAGGTTGTGCGTTGGTCAATCGCAATGGCGGGTGATAGGCCGTCGATACTGTCAACATCCGGCTTACCCATCACGCCTAAAAATTGCCGCGCGTATGCCGAAAGACTTTCAACGTATCTACGTTGGCCCTCGGCATAAACTGTATCCATGGCAAGGCTTGATTTTCCACTGCCCGACACACCCGTAAACACCACAAATTTATTCTTGGGTATCTCGAGGTTGATGTTTTTAAGATTGTGCTCGCGCGCACCTTTTACAATTATGTGGTTAAGTGATGACAACATGCAAAGGTTATTCTACGGTAAATATTCGGGTTTGTGAAGTGGGTTTGCAATAGAGATTGAAAACTATATACTGCAGGTAGCTATTACTCGTCCAAAAAAGGAGAAAACGGATGAAGGTAAGAATCGTAAAGGGCTGGTGGAGGCTTACCGGTCACGTTTATTACTTGTTGCAGATAGAAAATGAAGAAAGAGATATCATTTTTCTGTCAAGGAATGGCAAATTTGAGTGCAAAAATGCAGATGGAAATGCAAAACGATTTACAACTTTGCACAAACTAGTTTGCTATGCAAGAGAACAGCGTTTTAGAATAGAGACTATATGGTACTACTAGATGCATAGTTGATACCAATCCCTATTCCCCATGTTTTACTGGCAACATTGATAATATAAAAATAAGGAGCGAAATAGAGATGCAGGTGGTTGTGTTACTTGAGACGGATGATGGCAAACAACACCGTATAGAGGTAGTACCAGTTGATATAAAAGATCCTCCTTACGCTGATCTCTCCCTTAACAACTGGGCGCATTATGTTGTTGTCGACGAACAAACACAAACGGCGGCATTGAAAGCTGCGAGAGGAGTGGCAGCAGTAATGGAAAGTGTAGCCATCCGCTTTAGGAGTGTTGCCCTTGGAAAGTAGCATTCTGAAGGTTCGTACTTATTCGTTGAGGCAAATTTTGCTTTAATGAGTAGGTACGAACCAAACAATTCTTATTGCAAATACAGGATCGGGTACATAAACCGCTGCTATAATAAACACAATGAGTACCACACAAAACTTACTAGGCTTCTTAAACTGGCTGAAAATAGAACACAAAGACAAAAAATCCTTACAAGACACGTATAACGAAATTTCAAAAGACGGCAAATATGACGATTATGTAAACTTTTCCAAAAGAGCTGAAGCTTTAAAAAAGATGCTGGTAGATTATGATTTTACAGACAAAAATGTACTAGACCTTGCGTGTGGTACAGGAGCATTTATTAGTGCAGTAATTGATAAAAACCCGGCGGAAGTTGTAGGAGTTGATCTAACACAGGGCATGCTTGCAGTTGCCCAAAAACGGTTTGCAAACCAGCCGGCAGTAAAACTAATTAACAGCTCATTTATGACTGTTGATTTACCACCAAATCACTTTGACTACATCTTGCTCGCAAATGCAGCACGCTATATTCCGTCCGGGCAGGAAGCAATGTTTTTTGGAAATGTTGACCGCTGGCTTGCTGCCAATGGCACCTTCATTATTTTGTCCGACATTGTAAGCGGTAAAATTATTGCCCCGCTTGTTTTTAGATTGCTTGATAATAGCAAGGCAAATACAAACACCGCCTTCGCCTGGAACCTAGAAAAGGAACTCGTAAAGTATTTTAGTATCATAGAGGTGCAAAAAGTCGGGTGGGCACTAAGAGGTATATTTAAGCACCATGCATTTTTCTGTAAGAAAACCCCCAACGGGGCAGTGGGGTAAAAAAACTCGCGCGTAAGCTTTTTTATTACTTTTCACCGCAAGAAACTTTAATAATTTGGCCCTCGGCTACAGGTGCCCAGTTTATATTAAAGCCATTTGCTTCTGCGATGTAGACATAAGCTTCTCCCTCGCCGCAAACTCTTTTTGCAACCTGCCATAATCCTTCTCCTGCAAGCACAGTTGTTTCATCAGGCCCAGGAAGCGGTGCGGTGTTGTTCGGTAGTGCAGGAAGATCGTTAGCATCACCATCTACTTCCTCCAGGCTTACATCTCCGCCTTCTATTTCATCAAGAATGTTGGAATCCTGGGGGGAGCTTGAAAAATACCACACACTAAAAAGTGCAACTAAGATCAAAATTACCAACCCAGTCATCAAATTTTTCCAATTTGCATTAGGGTTGTCTTTTTTAACATTAGCCATTAGTTCGTCTAAATTCTTTTTTACACTCATGCAACTTCACCTCCTTTTAACTTTTAATCGTCATTGTCCGTTGCTTTTTTAACACACAACACGTTTGGTACTTTACTGTCTTTGTCAAAAACTTCACTGCGTCCACACTCTTTGTCACTTTTAATTATTATACCTGTTGGAGCAACAAAAGGTTCATCGGGTAAGCCTTCAAGGATTGAGTTCATTATCTTGTTCCACATAGACGATGCGCCTGTTAACCCCGAAGCAACCCTACTCATCGGGGTATTATCGTTATTGCCAACCCAAACACCAACAGTATATGACGGCGTATATCCAAGCGTTAAGTTGTCGCGAATATCGTTTGTAGTACCTGTTTTAACCGCCACGGTATGCCCCGGAATCACAAGTTGGCTAGAAGATCCAAAAGCCGGTGTACGTGCTGCGTTGTCAGATAAAATGTTAGTCAAAATATAAGCTGTTTCGGGTTTTAACACCTGTTCGCCGGCATTGTCTCTGATGTTGTAAATTTCGTACCCAGCCGGATCTTTAATTGACAAAAATGGCGTAGTTGGTTTGTATTCGCCACTGCGTGCAAATGTGGCGTATACGTTGGTCAGATCCAACAAGCGCGTTTCCTTGCCACCTAACGTAACCGATAAACCATAAGTACTGTCAACTTCCCACCCTGTAAGTCCAAGTTTCTTGCCAAGCTCAACCATGTTGTCAGGACCCAGTGAATTAACTAATTTAACCGCCGGAATGTTGTATGAGTTGGCAAGTGCATGCCTTAACGACACGTTACCATGATACTTACCGTCATAATTTTTGGGTGTGTAAGATTCTCCATATGACTGGTAGGTTACCGCCGAGTCACTTAAGATAGATGCGGCAGTATATCCATTCTCAAGCGCAAGTGCATATGTAATTGGTTTTATTGACGACCCAGGCTGCCTAAACGCAGTAACAACATCAAATTTACCATCCTTGTCCGAAAAATAATTTATGGAACCTACATGCGCCAAAATACCACCTGTACGTGAATCCAGCACTACAGCCGCACCGTTTGAAATGTTTAGGTTAGCATTGTTTGCGACTTCGGTAGTGACAATCTCCTGCACCTTGTCTTGAATATCAAGATCAAGTGTTGTAGTTACAGTTAGTCCGCCAAAATCAACCAGCCTTTTGCCATATTTCTCATATAATTGTTGCCTTACATGTGCCACAAAATGCGGGGCTCTAATGTACCCCTGCTGTGGCGCAAACTCCAACGGTACTTTGTACGCATCTTCGGCTTCAAGATCTGAAATATACCCCAAGTCAACCATTCTTGATAACACTTGATATTGCCTTTGCTTGGCAAGTTCCCCGCCACCTTGAAATGGCGAAAAGGTAGAAGGCGATGATGGTAACCCGGCTAAAAAGGCAGCCTCTGCCAATGATAGCTCTGATACATTCTTGTTAAAATACATCTCTGATGCCGCCTGCACACCATATGCGGTGCCGCCGTATGGAATATTATTTAGATAAAACTCTAAAATTTCGTCTTTTGTGTATTCTTGCTCAACAAGTACTGCTAAAACTACCTCTTTTACTTTACGCGACACTGTGCGTTCAGGTGTCAGCAGCACGTTTTTGATAAGTTGTTGGGTAATTGTTGATGCGCCTTGCAACTGATCATCAACAAGTGTTGCCTTTGCGGCCCGCATCATGCTAAGCGGTCTTACACCATAATGGTCATAAAATTCTGAGTCCTCAATAGCTAAGGTCGAGTCTATAACAATGTCCGGAATGTCAGCCAACTCAACCGGATCGTACTTTTTGTCAACATATACTTCGTATAGCAACCGGCCTTTGCGATCCAAGATTTTGGTAGAGCTGTTATTTGACTGTAACGCCAACAAACTTGGTTGTGGCAACGCCCTAAACCAGATGTATACATTTACAGGCACAAATATAAAGATAAAGGCAAAAAGTACTCCTGCAAGAAATGCGCCGGTTAATTTTATAACTATTGGTACACGGCGAGGTTGCTTTAAGACCTTGGCTTTAGCTTTGAGCTGCGCTTTTTTCGCCTTGGCTTTTTTGTTTTCTTTACGCTTTTTTATAGCCCACAGTCTGTAAGTGTTCACACCCTTAACCATCTGCTCAAATGGATACATAATAACGTACCCAAGCAAAGTTAAGTATTTTATAACTCCTACAATCAAGCGTGTAGCCAGATCAGGTTTTCTTTTTTTTCTTGCTGTGGACTTTTTTGCCATATCCCAAACTTAAGGACAGGATATTTGCCGGGATTATAACATGCGCTACAACAACCCGGTCTCTTTTTTGATCTTTCTGATCTCGTCTCGAATGGCCGCAGCTTGTTCAAAGTTAAGCATTTCTGCTTCAAATGTCATCATCTTTTCCAGTGTCTTTACCTCTTTCTCAAGTTCTTTTGGCGGCAGTTGGGCATAATCAATGTGCTTGTGTACTCCTGAGCCTTTTTTGGAAAGCTGTTCCTCGATAAGTTCGTCGATGAGCTTTTCGCGCACAGGCTTTTGGATGCTCGTCGGAGTGACCTTGTTTCTCTCATTATAATCAATTTGAATTTTTCGTCTACGGGTAACCTCGGCAATTGCACGTTTCATACTGCCGGTTAAATTATTAGCATACATAATTACTTGCCCGTCAACATGCCGTGCCGCCCGACCCATGGTTTGGATTAACGATGCATCGGATCGCAAAAAACCCTCTTTATCTGCATCCAAAATTGCAACAAGCGAGACTTCGGGCAGATCCAGCCCTTCACGCAATAAGTTTATCCCCACAAGCACATCATAATTACCACGCCTTAAATCATCTAATATATTGGTACGTTCCAAAGTATCTATATCAGAATGTAAATAAGTAACTTTTATCTGCTTTTCGAGCAAAAATGAGGCAAGTTCTTCGGCCATACGCTTCGTTAACGTTGTCACCAAAGCACGCTGACCCTTTGCAGTTCTGGCAATGATCTCGGCAAGTAGGTCAGTTATTTGATTTTCGGTGGGTTTTACAACTATTTCGGGGTCAATAATGCCAGTTGGTCTAATAAGCTGTTCGATCACATGTGTTTTAGATCTGGTAAGTTCCCACTCGCGGGGGGTCGCGCTGGTATAAATTGTTCTGCCCATTTTTTGCTCGAATTCGGCAAAATTAAGGGGGCGGTTATCAAAGGCTGAGGGTAATCTGAACCCAAAATCTACCAATGTCTTTTTGCGCGCAAAATCGCCGTTGTGCATCCCGCCCACCTGCGGAATGGTAATGTGTGACTCGTCAACTACAAGCAAATAGTCCTTCGGGAAAAAGTCCATTAATGTGTAAGGTGTGTCGCCTGGCTTGCGCCCATCAAAGTACCGGGAGTAATTTTCTATACCCTTACAATAACCAATCTCTTTAATCATTTCCAAATCATATTTTGTCTTTTGCTTAAGCCGATATGCCTCAACTGTCTTCCCGGCGTCAGTTAGTTCTTTAACACGCAAGTCTAAATCATGCTCAATAAGGGGCATGGCTTTTTCACGGCGATCTTCAGCAGTCACGTAATGTTTTGCGGGATAGATTTCGATAAAGCCGCTTTCTTTGGCTTGGGCTTCAATATAATCGCTTTCATCTTGCGTTTGCGACTTGGTATGACTCCCACGGCGGTTGGCCGGCAAACCGGTACGTTCAAAAGTTTCGCCGGTAAGCGCATCAAAAAACACAACCTTCACAAGCGTGTTGTCAAAAATATCTAGCCGCACTGCATAGTCAAGATATGCCGGAAACACATCTATAATGTCACCACGCACGCGATAGGTTCCGCGCTTAAAATCCATTTCTGAGCGCGTGTAATACAGCTGTGAAAGACGCAATAATAAGTCTTTTTGTCTTATTCTCATGCCTGTACGCAGTTCGATGGCCACTTTTGAGTATTCTGCCGGCGACCCGATGTTGTAAATGCACGACACCGATGCAACCACCAACACATCTTGGCGCGACATAAGCGACATAGTTGCTGCCAACCTTAGCTTATCAATCTCGGCATTTATATCAGCGTCTTTTTCAATATAAGTATCGGTCGAGGGAATGTAGCTTTCGGGCTGGTAGTAGTCGTAGTAGCTCACAAAAAACTCAACCGCATTTTCGGGAAAAAAGTCACGAAACTCTTGATACAGCTGTGCGGCAAGAGTTTTATTGTGCGAAATTACCAGTGTGGGTTTGTTAATATTGGCAACAACGTTTGCTGCGGTAAATGTTTTGCCCGAACCCGTTACGCCCAACAATACCTGATCTGACACACCGGCTAAAATATTTTTTGTAAGTTTTTCAATTGCCTGCGGCTGGTCACCGGTCGGCTTAAAGTCGGACTGCAGTTTAAACATGAGAACATTGTAGCATACGAGTTTCGGGT
>CAYXGU010000005.1:0-23362 GCA_964464645.1 uncultured Candidatus Saccharibacteria bacterium | reverse complement strand
TCCGCAATAACTGCACCGGCTGCTCGCTGTGCTATCACGATTGCCCATATGAGGCCATCACGATGATTGATCGCGGCAACGACGGTACGCGCTTCAAGCGGCTTGCGGTCGTGGATCCGGGCCGTTGCGCCAATTGCGGCCTGTGTGTCGGCGCCTGCGCCTTCAAGGCGATTGAAATCCCCCGCCGCGAGACTGCGGGAGTGATGGCTGAAATTGAAGCCACGCTGGCCGCTGCGACCCATTCATAAGGCTTCCCTGAGAGGATTCTGCCCCATGACGACTGAAAACCAACCATCCGGAACCATTATCCAGGTTGTTTTGGCGGAACTAACCCCAAAAGCACCCCCAAAATTAACGCAACCAACAATGCCTTGCCACCAAAGGCCAAAAACAACACAAAAGTCAGTGCCAGCACAACAAGTAGTTTTGGGCCTTTAATACCTTCTGCAGAAGTATACAGATCTTTGAGCAGGTTTTTCATGCAGAGTTATTATAACTGATTTTTGCGCTAACCAAAAATCCCAACCACAAAACTTATTATGCATATGGAATTTGAGTTAAAAGCAATAATTCCCAGTCCGGATGACTACGGGGTGTACACTGTTTATTTATTTTGTACGGTAAATAAGATGTTGCTTCCAATCAAGTGTGATCAATGGGGCGCGGAATCGTTGATTTTAGCCAAAAGTGGCAAAATTCTGGCACGGCCGCATGTGCACAACACTTTTGGACGTTGCATTACAGCATTAGGCGGGCAGGTTATAGGCGCAGTGCTGTACAAAGTCCTTGGGGATATTTTTTATACTTACCTGCGAATAAAAAAGGCTGAAGAGGAGTTTGACATTGATGCCCGTTTTTCGGATGCAGTAAGCATTGCATTGTTGCATAATGTTCCCATTTTTGTGGAAAAAGAGGTGTTTAGTGTTGCAGGGTTTAAGATTACGAGAAAGTTGATAGAAAAAAGCCTGGGGATTTAGGGCTAAAGATACAATTCAACATTCACATTATGCTCATCCAACGTTTCCGCATACCGTGTAACCCCGTCTTTATCGGTCAGGTAGTAGTTATATGGACTTTCAACATGATTTAAGACTGCTTCAAGTGCGGCAAGCCCCGGATTTGAGATCGGGCCTGGTGGTAAACCCACAACAGCACGCGTGTTGTAAGGATTTTGAGTTTCCAGCTCGGTTGTGGTTAGGTCATCGGGCCACCATATAATGTCTGGAATAAGTTCGGCGTTTGGGCATACGGATACCGTCTCAGCAGTACACCCATAGCGTCCGGCTGCTGCTGCATATTGGGTTGTAGCGTCAGCACCAATTAATTCTTCGTTTCTGTACCTCTTAATTAAAATGCCTGCAACAACAGGCATGTCTTCGGGATTGGAAATTTCCCGTTCAACAATCGACGCAAAAATGAGTGCCTCCCCTTTTGTTAAACCGGCTTGTTGCAATTTTTCCGGTGTTAACATGGCTGCAGTTTTAGCATTAAAGGTTTTTACAAGTGTTGCAACCAATTCTTCTTCGTCAACATCGGTATCAAAGCGGTACGTGTCTGGGAATAGTTGCCCTTCCAAATTGTCTTTTTCTACCAAAGTTACAAAATCTACGTAGTCAACCTTATCAAACAGTTCACTTGCGGCTTGTGCAAATTCTTCAAGCCGCCAGCCTTCTATAAACGTAATTGACTTATCATCAATTCCAGTCTGAAGCATCTTTGCAAGTTCTGCCGTCGAAGTACCTGCAGGAATAACATATGTTCCTGCTTGTATGTTGTTTTGGATGCCATTTAGCAACACATAAAATGCAAATAAAAACTGTGAGTTAATTGCATCGTGTTCATATAACTTTTGCGCAATTTCAGAAACACCCTCACCGCTTTCAATTACAAGTGTTAAATCATCTGGAGTTTGTGCAGGTCTGTGTACTGCGGCTTTGTAGTAAAAATAGCCAAACACCGGCAACACAAACACTACAAATATCAGACCAAAGGTAATTAACGCATTTCGTTTTCTGGTAGTCATAACATGATACTTTTCCGGATCTAGGGCTTCTGCCATAACCAGAGTATTTTAGCATAAAAAAAGGTGTTTTCTGTTACAATGTATGGCGTAGGAAACCGCGCGATCGCTCCCAGAGTAACATTTGGGGGAGGAAAGTCCAGACTGCACAGGGCAGGGGACGGGGTGCAAACCCCGACATGTAAATGCTGGTGCTTATGCTGTGAAAACGGCATAAGACATAGGGTGAATTGACATTCTATGAGAGCAACAGAGACGACCAATTTCCTAAGTCCTCGGATATGGAGATTGTATGAAACGGGCAATCCCACCCGCAGCAATCCACGACTGTACCGCTTTAAGTTAGCCCGACAAGGTATAAAGATGGAGCATAGATAGATGATCGCTAAAACAGAATCTGGCTTATGAGTTTCCTACGCTTATACTCAAGCGCACACACTGCGCTACTACTCAAGCGCACGCGTCTGCAGTGCAGATGCATACACTTGCACTTTAGTTAAATGGTGGCGAATAGCGAATAGCGCGTTTGATTATTATTACCCCAATCATCATGATTGGCACGGCGGTCAAGGCGCCGACAACACCAAAAAGCGAACTTCCGATTAGTACGGCGATTAAAATTGCCAATGGTGAAAACCCTGAAACTCTGTGCATGACTTTTGGCACGAGAAAATTGTTTTCAAGTTGTTGTATAAGCACAAAAAGTATTATTACGGCAAAAGCAAGTGCTTTTGAAGTCGAAAACGCAACAATTGCCGCTACAACAAGCGCAATTATGGGTCCGACAATGGGCACAATTTCTAGTAGTCCGGCAATAACCGCAAGTGCCATTGCAAAATCCACTCCCAACACGCTCAATCCTATAAAGCTCATTCCGCCAACAAGCAGCATTAGTGTCATTTGCCCTTTAACCCAGTGCCCAACGCTTACTTCAATTTCATCAATTGTACTTTCAACCTCACTCCGCTGATCTTTTCCGGGAAAAAGCGCCACAAACCGTTTTTTTATATTTTCCCAGTCAAGCGACATATAAATCGAAATAATAATCAGGCTAAATACCGCCGTTACGTTTGAAAACACCGGTACAAATGCCGTAATAACTCCATACGCATCAACTAAATTTGCCACAAGTTCCGAAACCGAAGACGACTCATTTGAGGCAACAAGAGTTAGGTCACTCACTACAATTTCAACGCCCTGTAACAACTTGCGTGCCTGATTAAATACTTCTGGCAGACCCAGCGAAATTAATGTAATTAATCCTGCAAAAGTTATGCCGTAGGTTAGTACCACTGCCGCGCTTCTGGTCATTGGTTTATTAAAAAATGTTAACTTACGGAAATAGCCAATAGGATGCTCAATGGAAATAACAATAATAAGTGCCACTACCAAAATGGCACTTATGGAGCGAACCGAATACAACACATACCCTCCAAGTAGCAGGGCAAAAATTACAAGCACCGCCTTGACGGAAATAACAATATCTTTATTCACGCTTTTATTCTATCAAATTTAAAATGCGCTCAGGAGTTTTTGGGTCAGTTATGTCAAACCACTTTATGTGCGTGTTCGGGTTAAAATATGTTTGTTGGCGTTTTATGTAATGGTGCAGGTCAAATTTGGCAAGTTCTTGTGCCTCGGCGTCTGTTTGGTTCTGTGTAAGCACCGCTACAGCATTTTTGTAAAGCAGCCCACGCAGTTTATCACTGTGCGCATAGCCGTTTTGTAATAGCCAGTCTGTTTCGGTTAGAAGTGCGGGCCAAATAGCACTAAGCCACGTATCCGCGTTAGTATACAAAACTTGGCGGGGAGCTGTGAGTCCAATATGCACGAATTCGGTGTCTGAAAGGCGCGGTAATTTCTTGGCTTGATTTGACCGGTCTTGCTGCAAGGATTTTTCTAATGCTCTAATTACTCTGTGGCGATTGTGCAAATCGGTCTTCCCTACCACCTCCGGGTTTAACGACATTAATCTGGCTGCTAGATTTTCTGTTGGCACCGTTGTCAAGCTTTGTCTAAACTCAGCATCAGGATTGGAATCTGCCACTTCCCTTCTACCTGTCACCACGTCGATATAAAAACCGGTTCCGCCCACAAGTAAAATTTTTTTTGTGTTTTGGGTTTGCAGTTCGGCAATTTTTGCCAAAGCATACAATGCATAGTCATAGGCTGAAAAGTATTTGTCAGGTGTGATTAAGTCGTATCCCCAGATAATTACGTCGTTAATTTGCCAGTTGTTGGGGTTTTTTGTAACTTTTGCGGTGGTGCTTGTTGGGACTTTTCCGGTGCCAACATCCATGTATTTGATCACTTGTCTGGAATCGGCCGAAATAATTTCACCGCCTAGTTTTTTGCATAAATCAATGGCGAGCGCTGTTTTACCGGTTGAGGTTGGACCAAGCAAAATATAAACTTTTTGGGTCATGGCTTGTTTTTTGTCCTTTGCCACACCGCAGTCAATTTTGCATGTCTGCGCTTCTTTTCTCTTAACGGGACATCATCTGGGTAAAATCGCTCAGCCGGAGTGCCCTTTCGCGGCGAATAAATCGAAATATACGCCACATCAAAATTAACCCGCTCAAACAGGCTAACCGTGTCCATAAACTGTTCAGTTGTTTCGCTCGGAAAACCAACAATTATGTCGGTACCCAGCTCAAGATTGGGTTTAGCTTTCTTAAGTTTACCAATAAGGGCCTCAAAATCTTCAATTGTATGCCGCCTATTCATTTTTGCCAAAATTTCGTTGTTTCCTGATTGCACGGCTATATGCATGTAATTTGAAATTTTAGGCAGTTTTACGGTTTCAATCAGGTCATTTGTAAAATCAAACGGATTTGACGAAATAAAGTCAATTTTTTGTAAACCCGATATCTTGTGCACTTCTCTTAACAGTTCAGCAAACGGTAGTTTTTGGTCACTGCCCGTGCGGATTGCAAACTTTTCGCTCATAGTTAAGTCCCACGAATTAACATTTTGCCCACACAAAGTAATGTGCGTAAATCCGCGGTCAACTAGGTGAGTAACTTCTTTTAAAATATCTGATTTTGACCTAGAAACTTCTTTTCCGCGGGCGTAGGGCACAACACAAAATGTACAAAAGTTATCACAGCCGTACGAAATGTTTACAAAAGCGTGGCCGGCAGTTGGCTGCTTTGCAATTGCATTTTGGGGATCAAATTTTTTGAGTGCCCAATCGTCTAACAGCGCATGTTTTTGCAAAATTCTGGGGATGTCTACAATTTGTGCAGGATTTATATATTCGGTTACCCAAGGGGTTTTAGCTTTTAGTTCAGCAAATGCATATCTCTGTCTCTCGCCTGTTACGGAACCGACCATACAGCCAGCCATGATGGTAAAAGGTGGTGTCTTTCTTTTTTGGTCAAGTTTTCTAAATACTTGTCCCAGTCCATACACTTTGTCTTCGCTTTTTTGTCTAACCGAGCATGTGTTAATTATAAAAACAGCTGCGGTTTCTGGCGTGTTTGTTTCTTCAAAGCCCAACGCTTCTAAAATACCTGCCATAGTGTTTGAATCGGCAATGTTTGCCTGACACCCAAAGGTGTGAATACAATATTTTTTTGGCGCAAAGTGAGTCACGGTCGGATTATAGCTTGAATGATAGTGTGTAACAACACCAACCAGTAATGCGGGAAACCACATGCTTAGGAATCCCTAAAGCCGCATAGTATCAGCTTACATTATGGAGTATACAGGTGGGCTTGTTTCAAGTCAAATTTTTTTGGTATATACTTATGTATGGAACAACCGCAGGACATACAGCAGCTAAGACATGAACTTACAAAACTACGCAAGGAGCGCGAGGCCGTAATCTTAGAAAAAGGGTTGCTTGCACAAGACAATAAAGATTTACGGGAAAACTTTGCGTACATTTTGTATGAGCAAAAAGAGCACGCGCTTAGTTCGCAAATCAACGCGGTAATCAAGGAGATTTATGACTACACCAAAAAACATAAAAAAAGAATTTGATAAGCTGGTTTCGGGGGGGGCTTCACAAATTGCACTTGTTACACATATTAATCCGGACGATGACGCGGTCGGGTCCGTTTTGGCCATTTACTGGTATCTTACAAAGTATTTTCCCACAAAGCACACACGCATGCTACTTACAGGTGAAAAAGATTCCAGGTTTGATTACTTAGCAAATGCCGACAAAATTCTTTGGGTAGACGATGTAAGCGATCACTTAGCCGATACCGAACTGCTGGTAATTTTAGATTGTAATGACAAACCAAGATTTACTAAGTTTCCGGAAAAGATAGACCTACCAAAGTTCAAAACAGCCTTGTTTGATCATCATCCCGAAAAACCAGCCGAGTGCACTCTAGTTCTTAGTAGCGATTTGTATGCTTCAGTAACCCATTTGTTAACCAAAGTGCTGTTTACAGATAAAGACCTAACAGACCCGGCAGTTGCCGAACCTTTATTAATTGGAATTTATAGTGACACTGGCAGTTTTGAGTATGTAGATAAAAAAAGAGCAGATGTGTTTACGCAGTCTCAAAGAATTGTTCAGAACTCTGGCATCGAAATACAGGCAGTGCACGCAAGAGCCCAGGGTATGCCGATTGATGCGTTCATGATAATTACAAAACTAATGCAAAACACAAAAAACATTGACTTTGGTGGCAAAATTCCACCCTTAACCTACAGCTATCTAGAGCCTGAATTTGTAGCACCATATTCATTTGCTGATATAACAAGCGCATATCACACCTACATGTCATATTTCATCAGAAAACTCGAAGGGCATGGGTGGGGGTTTGTACTTACCCCAAGAGATGACAAATTTAAACTGTCTTTTAGATCATTGCCCGGTGTTGTTAATGTCAAAGAGATTTGCAACAAACACTTTGAAGGTGGCGGGCACGTGCTTGCCGCCGGCGGCTCAATACAACCAACATCAGCCGACACCACTGCAGAACAAATGTGTCAAACAGTTCTTGAAATTATAAAAAACGCAAATATCAAAGCTGGGGAGTAGGTGTTGGTGTTTTTTGATTTATTTCTTTAATTTTTTCTGCAAAGGTGTCAAATCGATCTTCAAAAGTATCGTCTAAATTGCCGGCTAGGCCGTCGAAACTTGGTGTAAAGCCCAAAACCTGCCGCGGGTATTTTTCTTTTAACGTATTGCCGTCCCAAATAATTACCACATCCATCTTAGCCCTGCAGGCTGATTTTGCTCCGGTAACTGAATCTTCGAACACTAAAATTTCCTTTGGTTTAAGTCTCAGTTTTTTGGCGGCAACCTTGTAAATAGTGGGATTTGGTTTTGGTTTTGCTACTTCGTCAACACCAACTATAAGGTCAAATATGTCATCAATCTCAACTGCGGCCAAAACTGCCTCCACGACGCGTCTGGGAGAGTTTGAGGTAACGCCAAGCTTAAAGTTTTTGTCAACTTTTAACTCTGCAGCAAAGGCCAAAAAGCCCTCACTTAGGTTTAGGCCGTATTTTGGCAAAAGTGCCAAAAATTCATCACATGTACGGTTTGCTAATTCTTTGGCATTTAAGTTGGTTTTTATCGGATACGCTTTTAACAGCCGTTCCCATTTTTCTTGGAGAAATTGCCCGGTTGGAAAGTCTTCGACGTAATTAACGGTATGATCAAGAGTTTGTAGTACGTTATACATAGCTTGGTCCCAATGCGCGACAGAATCAACTAAAGTGCCGTCAACATCAAACAATACTGCTTTTTTACCATCTATAAGCTTTTTAAACATCTAGAGTACTTTCTTTTTTTCTGTTAGGGCAATAACTAAGCTATAAACTATAAAAATTGGACCCAATAACCAGTTAACCAAAAACCAGTACCACGGATCATAGGCGTATAGCAAAATGTACAAAGCGTATATAAAGCCAATAATCAGGTAAATGTATACCAGTAGCATATTTTTAGCTTAGCATGTTGCGTCAACTTAAAAAAGTGTGGTAGCCTGAGTGTGTGGATCAGCCAACAGAAACTCATCTAAAGTTTAACTGTCCGACTTGTGGAGAAGTATCACGTGATGATGTGCTTTTTTTGTGTAATACGTGCAAGCAAAATGAGCTGGTTTTAAAGGACGGTTTGTATATTTGCCCGTCATGCATGCTTCCGGGTGAAAACTTTCAATGTGCTATTTGCGATTCCACTGAAGTAAAAATGGTCGAAACTAAAAAAGCTATTCCTGGTGATCTTCAAAGTACTGTAGTAGAATAATTGCCGCCGCTAAATGGTCGACATCCCGTCTTTTTTCCTGCGGAACCCCCCAGTCCAGAGCCTCCCTTGTAGCGTTGTAGGTAGACAGATATTCTTCCTGGTAAACCACGGGGGTCTTAAGGCTTAATTTTAGCTGATTTACAAACCGTCTGGTTCTAAGGGATTGTTTGGTTTCTTTTCCTGTTGCAGTCAGCGGCAACCCAACAACAATTTTAGATACGTCATTCTTAATTACAATTTTTGCCAGCTCTCCAAGTGCATTTTGCACATTTCTACCGTCGATTATTTCAATAGGGCTAACTAGACCGTTTACGCCAAATGCAAGTCCGATGTTTTTTTCGCCGTAATCAAGTCCAAGTATTGGGTGTTTGTCTGCCATGCTATTGCCTCTCTATTTCAATCATGATTTTGTCGGGGTTTCTAGGAAGTTTTTGCAAAAGCGGAATATTTGGTGACATATGAAGCTCGTACGTTGTAATGTTACGAATCTCACTTAACATATTTTGTGCATCAGTTAACGATTTACCAACTAAGTTTTGTTTTAGTTCGTCCTCGTTTATGTCAGGAATGACAAATGTTTTTATTGTTACTTGCAGATCGGCTTCGGTGTCATTAAGAACTGTTGTATCGGCATTTCCCAAAATTTCAACTTCAATTTCTTTATCTTGTGCCGACAAAACATAACCTTCGGGAATAAAATCTTCGAGAAGGTTGTCTAGAATTGTATCTAAGTCACTTGTTGCATACGCAAGGCCGGAAGCAGTTGCTGATTGTGTAAGAATTACCTCTTCAGCCTCGTCGTCTACTTCTTTATCAAATTCCTCGCTTGAGATTGTAGTTGTGGTTGAGCCTTCGATTAGCTTTTTGCCGGCTCCGGGCTGCATATCTTTACTTGCATTTTCTGTTGTTTTGGTTGTTGCCGCAAGCACTAAAGCATCCAGATCCTCTTGTGTTACTACTTTTATGGTATCGGTCTTCCCGCCTGACAGGTCTTCTTTTACCTGTGCGGTGAAGTCGTCCTCATCATAATCGTCGAATACTAGGTCTGTGTCTTTGTCAAGATTTGAATCTTCACCAATTTGGAGGGCAACTATATTTGCAGAAGCTTCGCCTGCGGTTATAACCGGTACTCCCTCATCTTCTTTAGCTTCGGTTGCTGCTGGAACGGTTACGTCCTCGTCAAGCTCAAACTGTAAGTCCAAATCGTTTTCGCTATAGTTTAGTACTTCTCCTTTCTCAAATTCTTTTTCGGTAGTTGTTTTATTAAATATTCTTATCTCGCCGCTTGCGAACTCACCGATTTCTTTTTCACCTGTAGTCTCGGCTTTTTCAACCGTTGTAACTGTGCTTGTGACAGCGTGCCCTTTTAAGGTTTTAGCATCGGCGTTTGTCTCACCGTCTTTAACAACTTTTACCGCCACACTTTTTGTAAGCGGCTGCGAATTAACCGATAATTTTACTTCCGCGGTGTGAGTTTTGCCAAGTGCGGCGGAAGTACCACCAAAAATTAACAGCGCAATTACAACTCCGCCAAGTATCAGCCACTTCTTTTTACCCTTACCCAGCGCACCAGACCCAAGCCGAGGAACTCTTAATCGCCGAGTTTTTTTAAGCTGCGGAGTAGTTGCAAAGGAATTTTGCATCTGCGGATCAAATTCCTTTGCTAAAAAGTCTTTTTCGGAAATGTCTTCCGACAGTACAGCGAGTAACGCAAGACCGGTTGGATCGGTTGTATTAAAGTGCAGCGTTTTACCATATCTTTCGGCCTCTTTTTCCAGCAGTCGCAGGTTTAAGATGTTGTCAAACAACACTGAGCCCACCGGAAGTTCAAGTTCAGCTCCTGAGTCGGTTACATTTTTTAGTTTGTTTATTGCTTCGACTACATCGTCGTGTAGCTCAAGCGTTATTTTAGTCATATACCGCCAACATTTCCTTATAAATCACTGCAAGGGCAAGGGCATTTACAAATTCAGGTTGATTTGCGTTTCCGGTTGCATCATGCAGATGCTTCATGTTGTCCAGTGAGATTTTACTAAATGTTGGCGGCTCTTTAAAGGGGATTGCCTTTGTCCACGGTTCATTCTCAAGCCCTTGCATAATAAGCTGTAGTTTACTAGCCCCGCCAAGTAAAAATAGATCTGATGCAAATGTCTTAACGCCATCAAATTCCGCAAACAGCAGTGATAGACCATTTAGCCAAATTTTGCTCACATCAGCAAGACAGTTTTCCACTAGAAGTGTGTGGTTATCTTGTAATGAGCCGAGTGAAAAATCCAACTTTTTTTGTTCAGCATCATTTATGGTCAGGCCGGTCGCGTTGCTTAATTGTCTTGTAAAATGCATACCGCCAATGTTTAGCACTTTTGAGGCAACAACCCCGCCCCCAAAGACAACGCCAACATCTGTTGTATCGCCACCGATATCGATTACAACCGCATCCTGCAGATTTAAGGATTTTGTCAACGCGTACATGTTTGACGCAATAGCCAAGTTGTTTAGTTTCAGCAAACTGCAGATTTTTTGCAGTGCTGCAAG
Source organism: uncultured Candidatus Saccharibacteria bacterium (assembly GCA_964464645.1). Lineage (GTDB taxonomy): Bacteria > Patescibacteriota > WWE3 > UBA101185 > UBA10185 > CAYXGU01. The sequence goes on along the minus strand of CAYXGU010000005.1, from coordinate 12,590 downwards.
ATGATAATTAGGTGCAAACGCCGTAAAAGTTGCAATTTCCAGTTTTGAGCCAGTTTGCCCAAGTAAGTTTGGAGTTAGTTTTCCATCCAGCACAGAGTAAATCGTGTATGTGGTAATTGGTTTTAGTTCAGTTTCAGTGTCCCCTGCCGAACGGGCCAAGGTCTCATAGGCAGATTCATACGCTGCAATAATTATCTTTTGATTAATGTTATTTAGTTCTTTTTGAGTGATTTCGGCGGTCGTGCCTCTGGTAACTTTAACTGTTGTCGTTAGGCATGTGCATTGTGCGCCCCCCACACCAAAAATCGCACTGTTGACATCGTTTTCAAGTCTATCGGTTGCTTGAAAAATTGCATCATCAAGTGCCTCGGCTACACTTTCTACCTCAATAATATTACCCGCCCGAATACTGTTTGGCGGTGTAGTTTCGCTACCGATTCCAACTATTTTAAGCTCACCTGTAGGTAAGTGCTCATACGCCAAGACTTTTATGCTTTTTGAGCCAATATCAATTGCCAAAAATTCACCGGGTAGTTTTTTTGATCCAAGGTTTAGGTTAAATGGCAGTTTGACCATTGAATGTATTATACAGATTTTTACCCTATTTACGCTATTGTACTAATTTGTTCCTGGTTTTGAGCACGTAAGAACGAGCCGTTGATTGCGGCTTCTACACGCAGAACTTGCTGGTATACGTTAGTTTCCAAATCGCCACCACGCCCGTCTTCGCGTCTTAGCACTTTACCAAGTTCGGCCGATTGGGCTGCAAATTCTTTAGATCTAAGTACTTTAAGTGCGAGTTTTAATCTGGCTACTTCCTCGGTAGAGTTATCCGGTAGGCCTGTAAGGGAGTTACACTTTTTAAGTGCTTCTCTTGCTGCTCCGACCAGAGAAAGTTGTGCGGTACCTTGAATTTCATTAAACAGTTTGTCTGGGTTGGCAATGTACTCTGCTCTTAGCCCCATTACAGAGTGTATTTTGGCCATAATATTTTTTCTTTCCTGCGACATTGTTACACTATCTGGGTCTGTAATTACCTTCTCAACTATTTCCTGATATCTACCAGATCTTCCACTTGCATCTGCCCACTGACCCTCGCCCCTTGAGTGAATCGTAGCTTCCTCTGCGCGAACAAGTGCATTAGCTTGTTGTCGGGTGGTTTGTCCGGTGCTATTTACCAAGTCTTCCGCTTTTTTAAGTGCGGCAAGATCTTCGGATGTAAGAATACCTAACTCTTGAGCTTCGGCAAATACCTGGTGTCTAAAGGTGTTTGCCAAAGTCATAAGTGTTGGATTTAGTGCCGCTCTTTGATCCATTGTTGTATTTAGGGTGTTTATCTCGCTTGCAAGCCGCATTAAAAGTTCCTGCTTTTTCTCTTGCAGCGCAATTATCAATTCCATGTTTTGTTTTACTAGCAACTTAAATTCTGGGCTTGATTGCTCAAGCGCATAGTTTGATGCCACAAGTGCTTGTTGAGTTGCCCATTTTAAATAGTAAGCTCTGTTACCGTGAGCGTATAATTCGCTGTCTGCGAGCAATTCAAAGTGGGCCAGTGTGTTTTCAAGCTCACCTGCAAGATAAAAATCAGAGTTATTAAAAGCTCCTTCTATTTGTGCTTCATAAATATCTCTAAGTGTATTGGCAGCTCTAACCCGATCAATCCAATTGCTGGCTGCATCCACGTTTTCATCCAACTTCATTCTTAGTTCACTTGCTTTTTCGCCTTTGGATTTTGCCCTTTCTTTTTCTACATTATATTTAAATCCTGCTGCTTCCCAGCTTTCCTTAACATTTTTCACAGTTATTTTCCATGCCTCAAGCTCGTCTGGTTCCCATGCTTCCCACGACTCTTTGTATTGACCGTTTCTATACACTAGTGTAGGTACTAACACTCTACCGTCGTTAAGTGTGATAAGTTCATTCGGCATGTCGTCGTTTTCTGCCCCACCGGTCAATCTTAAGTATTCTTCATGCGCCTCAATTATGCTGTTTATTCTTTTGACACCAATAGTGTAAGTTTTAACCCTGTCTTTTTTCTTGCCTTTTTTTTCTATGGCTGTGCCGGTCGGGATACCCTGCCACTCACTTTCCCAAACACTTACTCTGGTTTCAAGTGTTGCAGTTTGAATATTTCTAAGTGTGCGCATGCCCTTCTCGTCCTGATGCCTTGCTTGTCCGGCTTCAATTCGCATTAAATTACCCGGTTTTTTAGTGTTGGGAATTCGTCTGTGAACTGTTTGATCAACCCAATCTTCTTCTGCGAAACCATTTTGCCTAACTCTGTCAGCCCAGCCGGCATAAGTGTTCTTTGGTACCTCAACCGATTTTTCCCAACTAAAGGCTGGTTTCTCGGGCAAAAGTGCATCAAAAGCTCTGACTAATTTGCTAAAGGCGCGGTTGTCGTTTAGGTGTTGTTCTTTTGGATCTGCTCCACATGCAGTTGCGAATTTAGATACGCTTGTATCTTTTAACTGGGCTTGTGCTTCCCGTATAGCTTCTTTTAAAGAAGCTTTTTGTGCATCTGATATGTTGAGGTTATCTAGTCTTGCCTCCAAATCCTGACCAAATTGGCCGGTTTTTATGGCCTCAACCGTAATGCTTAGTACGGTTAATAACCCACGGTCCTTTTCAGCGTAAGGCACAAATTCCGAAACAAAAGTAGTAAGCTTACCAATGCGCTGTCTATATGCATTGTAAGTTTCGTTACTTTCAAGTTTTATTTCTTGCGCTACCAAATCGTCTCTATCGCTTATCTCACACAATATTTTTAGCGCATTTAGATCCGCTTTATTTGTTTCGACCCTTGGATCTGCGGCAACTAGAAGTTCGTCAAAATCTTTAGTAAGTTGTTCAAAAACTTTCTTATCTTCTTCCAATTCTCTTTTCTTATCTCTATCTGTTTCTGCAACAGCAGCTTGTTTTTTATGATCGGCGGCCGACTTAAGCTTCTCACCAGCTTCCGCTGTTAATCGGTCGGTATGTTCAGTTATAGAGCCGGGAATATGCTCAAGCTCAAATGGCTTGCCTTCCAGCTCGGCAAGTTCCATTATAGTTATTTCTGTTGGTCCACTAGCCATAACCTAAAAAGGAATTCTCCTTCTATCCAAAACTTGTTCCGCAGGCTGTTCAGGTTCATCCAAAAAACCTGCCCGCTTGTTTATGTATTCTTCAACCTCAGCAATAGGTTTACCGTATTTCTGCCTTGATGCCTCTCTAATGTGTGCCGATATCTCTTTACTGCGTGGTGTGTTTTTAATCATGTCCCAGTCGGTTTTTAACGAAAAGGGCGGGCTAGGGTGCCCGTCAATTAACAGGCGCATATACGCCGTACCAACAGGGCTATTCATGAGATCATTTTTTGTAAAAACAGGCTCAAATTGGTGCTCAAAATACTCGGCGTCATCAATACCGATTCTAAATACGCTCATGGTGCCGACATTACCAAACACCGCCTCTTTAATTTGGTCATCTAACTGGGCCACAAATTGGTGCGCAACCGATAAGTTTAGTTTGTATTTTCTGGCTTCAGACAATATGGTTGCAAAGTCGGGTGTAGCAAAGTTTTGAAACTCATCAACGTACAAGTAAAAGTGTGGAAATTCTTCTTTGCCTATGAGTGTAGCTCTAGCAAGCGCCGCGGCAAGAATCTTTGGAACCAAAAGTAACCCTAAAAAGTTAGAGTTTTCTTCGCCAATCTTTCCTTTAGATAAGTCGACCAACAAAATTTTCCGGTTTGCCATTACATACGGAATGTTAATTGCAGACACCGGTTGGCCTAAAATGTTTCGCATCAACCGCTCGGTGACAAACCGGTCGAATTTAGATACAAAGTAGCCCATTTTTTCACTCTTGTGAAAATCACTGGTTTTGGCCATTTCATCTGTCCAGAATTTTTTCACAAGCGGATCTTGAATGCGTGGAATAAATGATTGCGCGTAGTCAGCGTCAATCAGCAGTCTTAGCACATCAACCATTGTACTTTCAGGGTCAACCATTGCGGTCAGCATGACGTTTCTAATTGCGCGTTCCAACTGTGGCCCCATAATTCCTTGTCTGTTAGGATCGTACAGTTTGTAAAGTAGCGCAATAAAGGCGTTAATAGTCATGTGCTTTTCTTCTTCGCTGTGTGCTTCGAGCAGGTTTATGCCCATGGGTCTTTCTACATCAGATACATCCCACAAAATAACATCATCGACTCTTTCTCTGGGTATTTGCTCAAGCAAGGTTGTTATTTCACTACCGTGTGGGTCAATATAAGCAACTCCATGGCCGTTTTTTATGTCCTGCAGAGCAAGCGAACTCATAAAAACCGATTTACCGGTACCGGTTTGCCCGATAATGTAAAAGTGTCTAACTCTATCCTCTTCTTTAATGTGCACTTTTGTTTTTACACCCCTAAAAACGTTTTCACCGAGGTAAAGACCTTCGGTTGGCAAATTAGTTGGTGCGCCGGAGGATTTTGCGCCCAGCCATTCAATATTTGGAGTTTGCACATTTTTGTTTGGAAAGTGAAACACGCTAGCCATTTCTTCAATGTTCAAAATAGACTGGTTGCGATACAGCATTATGTCAAAAATCGGAATAAACCATTCTCTAATACGCATCCGGCGGTAGATAAAATCATCCACCTGTTTTCTTTTGTTCATCTTTTTCTGCACAAACTTAAACCGGTTGTACTTTGCGTCCGCAAACTGCTCAAAAGATGTTGCAAGGCCACGTAGATGTGTATGTGCGGTGGCCTCATTTTGGGCAATGCATACAAGTCTAATAGATATATTGAAGCCAGGTTTTGCAAGCTTCTTTTCAACACCCTCGAGCAGTGATGCATCCACTTTGTGCCCTTTGTTTGGATCTGATTGTTTTTGCTTTACATGACTTATAAATCCATAGCCCGCTTTTTGCCAGTTTTGTCCTGCCGGTGACAGCAAATACTGTACAGCAATAACATCCTCTTCGGCCAATTTACTCATAGAATTAGTCAATAAGTTTAGCGGGTCGGTTTTTTCCATATCTTTGTATGTCCGAATGGGATTAAAGGCTTTGCCGCTTAATTTAAGTTGGGCGATTTCGGTTATTGTACCTCGGTCCCACACTTCATTTGGGTCAACCAAGTCAATTTCCGCCTCTGGATAGGTTGCACTAATCTGTTTTTCTACAAAGTTTGCAAGCTCATCAGGTATAATCACAAAAAACCTAATTCCGTCAGCTTTTGCCACAATCTCAAACGATAATAAATGCTGTCCCATAAATAAAGCTTTCCAAAACGATCTTCTAAACCCAACCAAGCTTGAAAAAAGATGCTCTGCGGCGTCAATTTCTATTTCATTTTGGCTTGGCAAGCGTACTTTTAAGAATGTTAGGTTGTATTGTGATAATTTGCGGTATTTTGCTCTTTTGTATGCCGCGAGTAGATTAATAGTTCCCAGCACAAAAAAGACCAAAAAAACAATGTACACAACTATCCAAAAAGCGTTAAAGAAAAGTTCATTAATGTTCATGGATCTTTTCAACTTCCTCTATAAATTCCTGCTCATCTAGATCGGCAATGGTTGTTAGGCTGTCTGCGGTATCGGCGACTCTTTTAAGCGGTGTGTCTTCTGAACGCATGTCAACAATCTTTGGTTGTGGTGTGATGTTTTGCGCAAGCGAGACTTGAGCTTGTTGTTGTGGATCTTCAACTGGTGGTTGTACTGGCACTTGCTGAATGGTTTGTATTTCTGGTGTTGGTGCTCGTTCGGGTGCTACCGGTATTTCCTGTCTTTCAACTTTATGTATTGGCAACGATTCAGCTAATGGCGCAGCGTTTTCGGCAAAAGACGGCACTTGCGGTTGGTATGGCGCTTGAGGCGGTGGCGGAGGAACAGGTTGGATTGGAGGAGGTGTTGCCGAGGAGCTCGGTGCTACAGGTTGGACAAGTTGCGGCGGTGGCGTAACCGTAGAGGTAGGCTGATTTTGCAAATCATCAGTAAAATCAAGAGTTGTCCCGTTGGCAGGTTGAATATCCATAGCTAAATTCTAGCATGTTCGGCTACTTTTTCGACTTACTGCCGGATTTCTTGGCCGGATTTTTAAAAAAATTTCTGTGGACTGTTTCAGGAAGTTCTTTTGTCACGTCAACAAGCTGATTTATTGAATCCGACACGCCAAGCGCCGCATTTTCAACCTTATCCAGCGCATCAGCTGCGCTTACAGATACCGCCTCGGATTTTTCGCCCACGACCTCGGCTGCTATTTCCGCATTTTTTTGCAGCTCTTTCGCAATAAGGTCACCTTTTTTAACAGCCACTGCTATGCCTGCTTTTAGCTTTTTTCGATTTTCTTCGCCGGTAGTTGGGGTAAGTAATGCGCCAAGCGCAACGCCAAGGAGTGCACCAAGTGTAGCACCACTTAAAAATCCGGTTCCGCCGCGTTTTCTGGTATGTCTAGCTTTTCGCTCTCTTTTTTTGGCCATTTAGTCTTTGTCTTTATGAATTGTCGACACAAAGTCGCTAATTGTTCTAATTGAAGTAAAAGCGCTCAACGCACCTGTTGCAGTATTTAACACGTCTGCAACATTTGTCACCGGTTCAACAATTGAGTCACTCATTTCTTCAACATCATCCAAAATGAGATTTGTTGTTTCAATGGTTTCGCGCAGTTCCCGAAACACAATTATTATGTAAACAGACACCGCAACAAGTGAAATTGTAAGAATTGACAATATTACTACTAAAAAAAGTTGTATATCCATGGGCAGTTAACTACATTCAAGTATCACACTACAGCTAAGCTGCGTCAAGCGAAAGTCATGACACATATTCTTCGGGCGGACGGTCAATAGCCGGGCTTTCTACCATAATGTCCCGTGGTTTGCTACCTTGTGGCGGACCAATTACCCCGCGCGCTTCCAGTTCGTCTAAAATACGTGCCGCGCGTGAGTAGCCAATAGACAATCTTCTTTGCAAAAGTGACGCAGATGCCTTGCGTTCAGTGATTACAATATCCATTGCTTCGCCATACAGCGGATCAGTACCGTCGCCGCCTGATGAGATGCTTCGTGTATCGTCAGGCATATTGAAAACCTCATCATGAAATTCCGGCTGCACACCCGTACTTTTTAAGTAAGTTATCAGTTTGCCAATTTCAGCATCAGATACCCATGCGCCTTGAATCCTAGTAGGTCGTGATGTATCTGGTGGGACAAACAACATGTCACCTGCACCCATCAGTTTTTCGGCACCTTGTTGGTCAATAATTACACGTGAATCAACATTGTTTGTTACGTTAAACGCAACCCTACACGGAATGTTTGCCTTAATCAGACCCGTAATCACATTTGTAGTAGGGCGTTGTAATGCCAAAATCAAATGAATACCGGTTGCCCTGGCAAGTTGCGCCAAACTAATAATGCTTTTTTCTACGCCGGCCTGATCCCTAATCATAATTTCGGCTAACTCGTCAACCACAATAATAATGTTTGACAAAGCCTGAAAGCCCGATTTTTTGTTGTATTCGTCAATATTTCTAACGCGTGCTGATTCCAAAAGTTTATATCTGCGCTTCATTTCCTCAACTGCCCACTTAAATGCCGATTGTGCTTTGTCGGAATCGGTAATTACCGGTGCTTGCAAGTGCGGAATATCTGCGTAATGACTTAATTCAACTCTTTTTGGGTCTATTAGTATAAACTTACATTCTTGCGGACTATTTTGATACAGCAACGAAAACATAAGCGAATGTATAAAAACCGATTTGCCTGAGCCGGTAGCACCTGCAATTAGCAGATGCGGCATTTTCGCAATGTCGTATACAATAGGCTGGCCGCCGACATCAAGCCCAAGAATAATTGTGAGCTTGGATTTTGAGTTTTTCATTTGCTCAGAGGTAAAGACCTCTTTAAAGTTAACGGTGACCCGGTTGTTGTTTGGTACCTCGATACCTATTAGTGACCTACCGGGAATTGGTGCTTCAATTCGAACCGAGCCGGTGGGGGAGGCGAGTGCAAGTGCCAAGTCGTACTGCAAGCCTGAAATTTTGGCTACTTTTGTGCCCGCGGCTGATTCAAGTGCATATTGCGTAACAGACGGACCAAATTTTACATCTTTTACCTTTGCCGTTATGCCAAATGACGACAGCGTATCTTCTATAATTGCGGCACGTTGTTTGACATCGCCGCGATCTGCCTGCAATCCATGAGGATTATCAAGTAAGTCAAGCGGGGGAAGTTCCCATACTTTGTCAGAATACGGTAAGTTTGGCGAGACACTAAATCCGTTTTGAGCAGTTTCTAGCGGAATGGTGGTTGCCAAAGATTGTGGCTCGGCCATTGTTGGGATAACTTCAAACGATGGTTCTTCGGATATTACAGGTTGTTGTGAGCTATCGGGCGGTAAATTTAGATCAGCATCCCCAACAGCTAACCCTGGTGTGATCTGAATATCGTCAGCAGAGCTTTTTTGTTTGGTTCGCCTAATATTGCCCAAAAAGGCAAGTTTTGCTTTAAAAAACCCTAGGAGCTCATCGGCAGATTTATCTAGCATCAGAAGAATTGCAATTACCATTAACCCTACTAGCACCAAAAATGCCCCATAAACGCTAATTAGTTGTTCCAGTAATGACAAGACTTGGTGCCCAACAAGCCCGCCGCCAACGCCGTTTTTTGCAAGTTCAAGTGCATCTTCGCCGCGGTGGCGTATGTGTGACAAGCCCGAAACGCTTATTAATAGCAAAAACAACGCAATTAAGACCCGTAACTCAACAAACTTGCCCCGCATAATATTTAGCAGTAATAACCCGCCAATAAGCAAAATTGGTACTAACAAAAGGTGTGAAAAACCAAAGCCCGCCCGTAAAAGTTGCTGCAGTTTAGCATTTGACGAAGTGCCGCCAACGACAAAAGAAACCAAGATAAGTCCCGCAAATAGTATTAACACTACTGCAACTGTCGAGCGGACTGTTTCGGCTCTAATGTTTAACGGGATTTTGAATTTCTTTTTGCGACCGCGCTTTTTCCGTCCTAATGGCATTAAAACTATGATATCACGCTTAAACTAAACTATACAAAGATGGCGTGGACTACTATCATTGGCTTGCGACCGGTTTCTTTTAACAGGAATTTTTGCACTTTGCGTTCAATTTGGTTTTGCAGTTGGCCCCAGTCCTGGGTTTTCGGATCATATTTATCGACCATTTTGTTAATCATATCTTTTGTTTGACCCATTAGCGCCTTTGATTCTTTTACATACACAAAGCCCCGCGTAACTATGTCAGTTTTGCCAATTGGGGTTTTGCTGTCTTTTGACATCGGAACTACAATTACTAACATACCTTCGTTCGAAAGGTACTCGCGGTCCTTAATGACAACTTCACCAATTGGTCCTGCGCCATTACCATCGACCAAAATTTGCGACACTTCAATTGTTGGTCCCAGCTTCCCTTCGCCGTTTTCAAACAGGGCACTGGCACCTTCCAAAAGTTCAAACACATGATCTTTATTAAAGCCTAATTCCCCAACCATGTTTTTATACGCGCGCACCTTTGTAATTGTGCCACCAATTGGAATAAAGTACTTTGGACGTACTAGTGACGCCACAATTGTTAAATCGCCTTTTGGCCCGTGGCCGGACACATGCAGATCATCCTGAATTTGGCTATACAACACTTCGGCATTTCGCAAAGTGAGGTTATCCATCACACGCTCAACTGCAACATCTGCACCTGGTGGATTTGGATCTGCGGAAAAAATTATCATTGCATTTTCTTCTAATTGGATAAATTTATGTTCATCACGGCTTATTCTGTCTAGCGTTGAACCTTGTTGGCCATAACATCCGGCAATAATGTACACAACTTCCCGTTGATCCATCTTTACCGCTTGCTCAACCTTCACAAACACACTCTGGTCAAATTGTAACAACTCTAGATTTCGGGCTATATCGGTGCTTTGTTCAATCGATCTGCCACCAAACGCTACTTTTCTACCCGCGCTTAGTGCCGCGTCAATGATCTGATGCATTCTGGAAATGTTTGACGAAATTGTGGTAACCATTATTTGTTGCTCTTTGCCCCGCTCAAATAAATCGTGAAAAGTGCCGCTTAACGCGCGCTCCGACTTAGAATAGCCTTCGGTGGTTGAACCTAAACAATCCGACAATAAGCATAAAACACCCTCTTTGCCATACCGAGCAATTGTGCCAAGATCAATCGGCTCATCAAGAATTGGTGTCCAGTCAACCTTATAATCTGCCATGTGCAAAATTCGCCCCTGCGGTGTGTTTATGCACAGTCCAAGTGAATTTGGCACCGAGTGGTTGACCTTAAAGGTTGACAGACTAAAATTCCCAAGTTGTACCTCTGGTACATCAGCGCCAATTAGGTGAAATTTTGCTTGTTTTAGCATTTCGGCTGAACCTTTATCTCCCAAGCGGCTTTTTATAAGTTCTTGTACAAACTTGTGGGCGTAGATTGGGATATTAAGTTCTTTGAGCAAATAGGGAATTGCACCAAGATGGTCTTCATGCCCATGCGACACAATAAGTCCGCGTACTTTCTCTTTATTTTGCAGCAAATACGAAAAATCCGGAATTACCACATCTATTCCAGGCATCGTATCATCGGGAAAGCCAATTCCGCAGTCCACAATAATAATATCGTTACCGCACTCATAAACGGTCATGTTTTTGGTAACACCTTCGGTGCCGGAGAGCGCGATTATTTTAACCGCTGGTTTACCGTGCATGCTATCTGGTGCGCTTGTCTTTGTACTGCCGCCAAGCGTAAGTGAGGGCGTTAGTGTCTGCACTTTTTCTTTTATTTCTTTTACGTATTCACGCATATATCGTTATCTATGATAACACACCATTCTCATATTCCGAGTCCGCCAACCGGCCCTGTTTTACTAGGCCCACCTGCGGTTTCCACTTGTTTTAAAACTTCCGGTATTTGCATAAAATCTTTAATCAGTACTTTTGCAAACTCGGGGTTTCTAAGTGCCGCCGCCGGATGATACAGAGGATACACATTATAAGCAGGCAGTTTAATCAATTGCCCATGGTCAAGTGTAATTTTCCCGTCACGGTAAAAGTAGTTTAGGGCAAATCTGCCAAGCGTAACTACCAGTTTAGGTTCAATAATTTTGAGCTGTAAAGTTAAGTAGGGCTCGCAGGCTGTAATTTCGTCCTGCAGAGGGTCGCGGTTTTGCGGCGGGCGATGTTTTACCACATTTCCAATCCACACGTCGCCACGCTCTTTGCCGATTTTAGCCAATAATTGTTCCAGTAACTTTCCCGCACGTCCGACAAACGGCCTGCCGGTTTGGTCTTCTTGTGCGCCAGGAGCCTCGCCAATAAATACTATCTCGGCATTTGGGTTTCCCTCACCCGGCACCGCTTTTATGGCAGTTTCACATAGCCTGCATTTTTTGCACTTTTCAATGTTTTTTGCGATTTGTGCAAGCTGATACTCCTTGTCCATTTTAATTAATGTAGCCTTGGTTTTTAAGCGAGTCCAGTGCACGAATTACAACTTGCCCCTTTTTCTTTGCGCCGGCCTTATCCATTAGGGTTTTTCCAGCGGAGTAATCAAGCCAAAAATGGTTGTCAAAGGGTGTTTTTGAAATATCTAGGTCAAAACTTGGTGCATTTATCACGTAAAAATAATAATGCTTACCAAGCATGTGTGAGTATTTGCCGTCGTCGGTATGTAGATTTTTTAAGCCGTGTTTGTTTTTTTTGAACACTAAAGACTCTTGATATGCCAAAATAAAGTTTGGATCACAGCTGTTAAAAAAAGCTGTGCCGACTTCTTCGCGCATCTTTTCGGTTAACGCAGTTAGTATTTGGGTTTTGTTTTCAATCGCGCCTTGTGGAAACATCCAAGTGTTGTATTCTTGTTTAAAAAAGAACAGTAGCTTGTGTTCATGCACAAACACACCAACCACTCCTGGCCTAAATCCTTTTTTTCGAAGCTCATCAATTTGCTCAAGTGTTGGTTGCACCATGCTTACTGTGTTGGCAGGTAATTTTTTAAGTTTTCTTGGGTAATATAAACCGCCGTCACCTTTTCTTCAACTATTTCGCGGGCAACTTTTCTGGCAATTGCGTCAAGAGTTCGGCCAAGACTTCTAATACCGCTGTCAAAGCCAAAGGGCCTAACTATGTTGGGCCACAGATTTGGATCAATTTGCAGTTCTTCTGGTTTTAAGCCATTTTTCTCAATAATCTGTGGGAACAAATAATCTCGGGCAATCACAGTTTTTTCTTCATCAGTGTAAGACGGCATTTTAATGACTTCCATTCTGTCCATCAATGCGGTTGAAATTGTGTTTGTATAGTTTGCAGAGCAGACAAACAACACTTCCGACAAGTCCATTGGATAGTCAAGGTAGTGGTCTCGAAACTCAGTATTTTGATTCGGGTCTAGGATTTCAAGCAATACCGCCATAATGTCTTCACGCAGACCTTCTTCACCACTCGCTTTGTCAATTTCGTCAAGCAAAATAAGGGGATTTCGCACCCCGGTTCTAATTAACGCCTTAATTATCTGTCCGGGTTCTGCTTCGGGAAAAACCTTGCTTCTGCCTCGCAGTTCAAGAGGTGTACCAAGTCCGCCCA
>CAYXGU010000004.1:12526-24517 GCA_964464645.1 uncultured Candidatus Saccharibacteria bacterium | reverse complement strand
CAAGCAATCCAACAATTAGCCATTTTCGGCGTTTAATTATTTTTAACATACTGCAGTATTATACTATAATGAAGATGCACAACATGAACAACGCACTCAGCCAACACAATCCAGTTAAACACGCTAAAAGTTTTAAATACGCCTTTCATGGGTTGTTTTTTGCGCTATTAAATGAAGCGAACTTTAGGGTGCAGGTGGTGTTTGCTGTAATTGTAACGGTACTGGGTTTTTATTTTGGCATAACGAACGCTGAGTGGGGCTTGTTAATTTTAGCCATGGGTTTTTTACTCTCAGCTGAGCTTGTAAATACAGTGGTTGAGGAATTTATGGACAAACTAATTCCCGAAGAAAGTGATGTTGTTAAAGTTATTAAGGATCTGTCGGCCGGCTTTGTGTTTATTGCGGCTGCTACAGCTTTTTTGATTTTCTTGTTGGTGTTTGCTGAGAAATTATTTCACTAATCAAATCTATTATCCCATAGTTTTGACTTTTGGCGTCTTCTTTGCGATAATGTCTCAATCTCTCTATTGGCGCGAGTTACTAAGGAGCATGAAATGTTGTTTTTCAAAGTAGTAAATTCTAACGGTGCAGTTGTTAGTGAGTTAAACACCTGGCCTGATCCGAACTTCGAGTTGGAACCTGACCACCGTTTGAGAGTTACGGGCACCCTGCATGAAGGGTACCTAGACTCAAATGGACTGTTCTTTTCTGGCGATGGCATCTTTGCTTTCTTGGAAACCGCTAAGCACGGGGACTACACTTTTGAAATACTCTCCACTAATGTGGAAGTTGCCATGGCTGTTTTTGCGAAAATCTGCGAAATGCTAGGGTTTAGGCATGTAAGAGTGCATTTCCCAAGCCTAAAGGAGATGATTTTGGCGGGACTTCGAGATTCGGGGCAATTCGAACCTGATATTGACCTGGGGTTAGTTCAAGACTAAGACCGCCGCTTTTGCCTAAGTGCGGGCTTTTGCAAAGAAACGTTTTCTAAACGTAATGCAAAAGCCCGCACATACATCCCTTAAACACTATGAATTGTGTCAAACCTGTCTACAACCTTCGTTAAGTAGTCGTAAATTCTCCAATAGTTGTGACCGACAGATTTTTCACCGTTTACTACAAGTAGCCCCGTACCAAAGTTTGTACGCAAAAAGGGCCACACATATGAGTACCACCACGCATATCCTCTTGAGATTAGCGGCCAGATCTTCGGATTCACAATTCTCCCATACGGCTTTTTCCCTTGCGCTACTCTTCTTTGCACCGCAGTCTTGAACGAAATGCCGTGAAGGATTATTACACTTGGTACTGTTGTTAAATACATTGCTGTAAGTAACATTTTCAGCGAGGCTTCTCTGCTTTCCTTAACAAGACCCGGATAGTGATGACTATCGTCCAACCCAATCATATACCTTTCCATGCTTAACCCGTCATTAGGACCTCTATACCCGAGTATATGAATTGGTGGTGGTTTGTCTGCATCTTCACACTCAGCCTGCATTTGTAAAAACCAATATCGATAGTCAAACCACTCAAGACAACTCAGTATTTTAATGCTTTGCGCTATTACACTTAGTTGTCCAAGCAAAACATGCTCCAATCCCGACCCATTAAATAACTCGTCTCCGCGATAGACAAACTCATCCCTCACTAAAAATGGGAATCCGTATGTTGCGGCTAGTAAGGCGCCTGCTGTTGTTTTGCCGGCTGTTGGAAGCCCCATCATTTCCGCGTATATACCTTCGGGGGTAGAAGTAAGACGCTGCTTTGTTGGGAAGATTGCACATTCCCTCCACGGACCATACGTAACTGGCTCCAAACCACCTGTAAGTAATTGTGTTAGTAAAAGGCGTTCTACCTCGGCTAAGTCCTCAAGTCCCCACAATGGCTTTCTTGGGTCAATTCTTGGTGCAGCTGTTCTTGTCATATGCTCTCCTATTTGCAATTATATTTCGTTATGTATTGTCTAGCACATCTTAACAACCAAATCTACTATATAATTAACTAGTAAAATGACTTCTAGACGTCTTGTAACCTTATTAATATTCGTGTTCGCGGTTGGCATATTTTTCCGTTTTTACCACATTGAATTTGGTCTCCCACACACCTTTCATGCCGACGAACCAGAAATCGCCGAATTGGCCATAAAGTATACGTATGAGCTTAAAGCCATTATAAACAGCGGCGAATATTACAAATTAATGCCAATTTCATATGTGTACGGTATGTTTCCAGCGTATGCCTTAACTGTAGCTACTATGGTTTTTAGTAAACTGGCCAACCTAGCAAACCTACCCTTTGACAAAACCACTTTGTACATTTTTCTGCGCAGCGTGACGGCTGTTATGTCGCTGTTAATAATTCCTGCAACAGTACTGCTATACAAAAAGCTTTTTTCTACCACAAAGTATCTACAGCTTGGTCTTATCTTAACTGCTTTTTTTACTGCACTAAATTGGAAACTCATTGTGCATGCTCACTACGTTAACGTTGACATCATTATCACAACTTTGTTAACTCTCTCGTATGTGACACTTGCATACTACTTTGCAAAAACTTCAGACACAAAATTTACCGTGCTAACCGGAGTACTTGTTGGGCTTGCAGTTGGCACTAAAATAACTGTTTTGCTTGCACTCCCTCTATACTACTTTATTTTTTTAAGAAAAGACGATCTAAAAGGGCTGTTAGGCTTTACTTTAACCATGCTTATAGCATTTGTGCTGGTTAACCCATTTGCGGTAGCGTTTTCGTCAGACTTCGCGCTTAGAGTCTTTACGCTTAGTGTTAAAGAAAACGGCCTAGTGTTTGATTCGGCAGATTTCGGATTATTTAAATACATTTTTGGGTTAACTTACCTTGTTACACCACTTGTTATTGGTTTTTTTGCGTTTGGCAGCTATTTGGTACTTAAACTACGCAAAGTGCAAAAAATTGACATGCACGTATTTATGTTGGGGATGATTGTGCTGTATGTGGTGTTTTTTAGCCTTGGCACACGACGTGTTGATAGGTGGCTGTTGCCAATTATCCCCATTGTGCTTATGTACGGGGCATACGGATTGACGCAACTTAAAGGCTTTGTTGCAAGACCAGTATTTATAGTTATGTTGGCAGTTACCCTTGGCACGTATCTTTATTATCCGGTGCTTTTGCTCACGCAGTTTAGCAGATATACCCCAAATGCCCAGGCATATTTGTGGATGCGCGACAATGTATCGGCAGCAAGTAATAAGCTTGTAGTAACCAAGGAAGGACTTGATCCCATGAACAAGCTAGATGGCGCGCATGTGCTAACTTATAACACTTACGAGGCCGAAAATGGCCAGTTCGAGCTACCCGAAAACCCGCTTGGCTACAACTACGTAATTTTAGCATCAAAACCGCTTGCAGCTTATAAAAACGCACACGTAAAGGAAAAATTTCCATTTTATTATTATGCGTGGCGTGATTTTGAAACCACAGTCCAAGATACAGCAAACTTTAGACTACTTAGAGCCTTTAAACTTACAAACCCAAACTTAATTGAAGTATCAGAAATCTACATTTATGAAAATCTTAGTATCCCAACGCAGTAATTTCTTCGAGTGAGCCCTGAGGCATGTAGTAAATTGCAACATCCTGAACAGCCTCTTCGCACACTGTCGGAAACCCAAGTTCTAGATAGCGCCTATGGCACCCACCGCGCAAAATTTGGCTTACCGGCGGGTACTTGCTTGCCCAGTATTCCGCTTTGGCATTTAAAATTTCGTCTGTAAAACTTTGCGGGTTATTTATATACACATAATAACCTGCGTTATTTGTATCCTTAGGGTATGGAATATGGTACCGAGTGATTGACTCACGTTCATTGGTTGAATAAAACTTAATTTTTTCCTGTGGGGCGCATTCACCCTCACCTATGCAGGGCGGTTCCATGATACTACTTTCAACAAATTCAGAAATTACATCCCAGTTTCTATAATATGGAAAGCCAAACATGCTCAGGTGAAAAATAGGACTCGGACGGGCAAATTCCCAATAGTAAAACTTTTCATTTTGCCACGGATACTCCTTTGTATGGTCGACAAAAACAGCATATGCTTGCAATGAGATAAACAGAAAAACAACCGAAACCGCGCTTGCTACACTTATGGTAGTCAGTCTGCCCGCAAGCTTTTGATTTTTCTTAAATATAACCAACTCAAATAGCCAACTAATAAGCTGGGTAATAAAAGCAATTCCAAAACCTAAGATAATAAATGCCGGTACT
Source organism: uncultured Candidatus Saccharibacteria bacterium (assembly GCA_964464645.1). Classification (GTDB taxonomy): domain Bacteria; phylum Patescibacteriota; class WWE3; order UBA101185; family UBA10185; genus CAYXGU01. The sequence continues at coordinate 20,265 of CAYXGU010000004.1, read as the reverse complement.
AGATATGTATAAATGTGTGTACCGGGAATTTCGACAAAAGCTTCTAAAAATACAAACGGTACTAAAAACCATAAGCCTAAAAACCCAAACTTTACAGCCAATCCGGGTCTTCTTGTGCGAATAACCTTTAGGATCCCTCCAAGCACCCCAAGTGCAAAAAGAGCGGTGTATATGTGAATTACATAAATTGGCTGATACACAGAAAATAAATAACTGGAGCTCGAAATTTTACCACCTGTACCTTCTAGCCTGCCTTCCCAGTAACTAATAGTCGCGGCATCCAAATTAAGCGCAAAAGGCACATAAAAAAGCCCTACTACTAGTACAAATATAGTACCGCCAAGCAACAAAGGTGCTAGGTCTTTAATACTTTTTCGTGCACGTAGTTCCGCCGTAAACCTCAGCAGTAAGATATAGGCAACAAATGGTGCAATAAAGACACCATCATAATGTGCCAATATCGACACGGCCCAAAACACAAATCCCAAGTAGACTCCAAGGTTTCGCCATTTTTGCTCCTTGACCGACAAGGTAAAGGCATACAACGCAAGCAGCATAAACAGAATTACAAACGACTGGTACTGCACAATTCTCGAAAAGGCAATAAAAAAGCCATTTGTTGCCATAAAAAATCCGGCATAAAAGGCAGTTCTGCGTGAAAACCACCGCGCCGTAAATTTGTAGAAAAAGTAGACTGCCAACACACCGGCAAGCGCAAATACAAACCGCACCAAAAATCTATCCATATATTCCGGAGACGCAAATTTAAGCAAATAAGTCAGCAAAAACTGTACAGGTCCTTTGCGCTGGGTTAGCAGGAATTCCGAGATTGACTGACCCTGCTCAGGCAAGAACAACGCCTTTATCTCATCGCCCTGGTAATCTGAATACCCAAGATTAACAAACCGCAGAACACCTGCAAGCAGAACTAAAAAAAGGAGCGGAATTTGGTGTGCATGCTTTTTTACAAAAGTCATCTACTTAGTATTGTAAACGATTAACTCATTCATTGCTCTGGTTACTGCAACAAATGTACGTTTAGCATCCGAAAAATTAGTAATGCTGTCAAGTTGTGTGCCCAACACATACACCTTTGAAAACTCAAGCCCTTTACAGTCCTTGGCTTGTGTTAAGTACACGCCTTTTGGCAAGTATGAAATTCTGCTTTTTCCGTCAAGCTTAATGAAGTCCTTTGCGGGAATCTTGTGTTTTAAACTTTCAAGTTTTGCTGTAGCCTGGGCAAATAGCTCTTCACCAAACACAATAATCCCGATGCTTTTTTCCAAAACTTTTAAATCCGCTTCAAGCTTAGTTGTAAAATTTGTAAGCATGTCGTTAATCTCGGGCAAGTTTAACACCTCTGGTGTAGGACCATGTCTATCAATTGATTTTGGCAAATAATCAGTTGTATGCGGACGTAAAATTGTATTTGCAAACTCGATTATCTGTTTTGTACTCCTATAATTGGTATCCAGCTCAAAAGTTTGAGCATTGCGTGCTTCGGTAATAACGTCCTGAATTTCTTCCCACTTTGTGAGCCCTGCTTCGTTATAAGTTTGATTAAGATCGCCTAAAATACAAAATCTCCCATTTAACACAAATTTGCCAAGCATTAAATATTCGAGCGGGCTTAAATCCTGCCCCTCGTCAACCACACAGTATTGATATTTAAGCACTTTTTTACTGAGCCCAAATAGCTCAGTGTGAATATAAAGGTACACAAGAGTTTCCTTGTAGTTAAGTTTCCTTTTGTCGTCAATACCCCAAGCTCTGTATGTTCCCTTAAACGCTTTGTCCTTTAGCTCAGCCCGCAGTTTTTGCAGCTTTTTGGTAAGTGACCGAATATTGTCTATGTTGATTTTGTATTTTACCGAATGCACTGAGGTTGGATTTGCTTTAAAGCGCTCTTTTTGAAAAACAAGCTCTTCGTCCAGTTCTTCTATAAACTCGGTAATATTTTCGATGAGTGAAATTTTTGGGTCATATACAAATGTATCGTATGCTTCATAGTTTTTTACTGCCAGTATATCTTCGATTTTCTTGGCGTACTGCTTTTGCACTTTTGCAAGATCAGCCTGCAGTTTTTTTACCCGCGCAAGTGTAAAATCACTCAAATCCGACTCGTCGTCTAGGTCAAAGCTTATTTTTAAGTTTTCTCTAAAAATTACGTTTGTCAACAACTCACTTAAAGTCTTGTAATTTATGTCAAAAATCCCAAGTTTTGGAAAAAGGGTTGATAAATAGCTTACTAGAATATGGCTTTTTGCAATTAAAATAGCGCGTTCGGGCTGAATTAGCTCGGGATAATTAAACATAATGTGTGACAGTTTATGAATTGCAACCGTGCTTTTGCCACTACCTACACATCCTTGCACAATGCAAATCTGTCGTGGATCCGCTTCGATTATATCTAGTTGGCCTTCCTGTATTGTTTCGACAATATCTTCCAACACACCGCCGGTCCGTTTTTGCAATTTGTCGGCTATTATTTCACCTTCATCAAACTGAATGTCGTTGTTGTAGTATTTAAGTAGCTCGCCGTTGTCAACCTCAAACGTGCGTTTTAGCAACAAATCAACTGTCTTTTCGCCTTCAGGAGTTGTGTACTTAACATTTTTTTGCGGATAGCGGTATCTATAGTAGATTGACGCAATCTTGGATCGCCAATCCGTAATCACAGGCTTATCCTCGGTGTAACCGAATTTGCCAATATATAGTATTGGATTGTCAGTCAGGTCCAAGCGGGCAAAGTACGGTTCTTTCTCAGCATAGGCAAATTCTTCAAGCATCTTTAGCTTATCTTTTACATTAAAAGACGCGTTCTTTTCAACTAATTGCTGTTCAAACTGCATTCTGTCGGCAGGATCGGTTGCCGGATCATTCCGCATGTTTGCAAGTCTGTCCAGGTTTTCTTGCCCTAAAACAGTAAGTCTGTGCTCCAGCTCGTTTTTGGCATCCGATACTTTTGCTATAGTAGCTGTGAGGTGCGCTTTTTCTTGTTTTAGTACTGTTTCATCCACCTAAAATCCTTCCTTTGCAACCAAAATAACAAACTCACCTTTCAAGCTTTTGCCGGTAAGCTGCGTAATAAGATTACTAAGCGAATCAAGCATAAACTCCTCATAAACCTTAGTCATTTCACGTGCAATACATACTTTTCGATCCCCCACTGTGTCCAATACCGTTTGTAGGGTCTTCAAAACTCTAAACTTGGATTCAAAAATTATGCATGTAGCATCAAGAAAACAATACTTTTTAAGTAGAGCCTCTTTTTGTGCCTGCCTCTTTGGTAAAAAACCAATAAACACAAATTTATCAGATGGCAGTCCGCATACACTAAGTGCCGCGCTAACTGCCGAGGCACCGGGAATTGGTACCATTTTTACTTTGTTTGCCAGAGCCAATTCTACAAGCTTAAAACCCGGATCAGAAATTAATGGTGTGCCGCTGTCGGAAACAAGCGCTAGATCTGCACCGCCTTTTAGCAGTTCTAATAACATTGGAGATACTTTATGGTGATTCTCGTCACGGTAAGAGACCTGTTTTTTACTTATATTAAAGTGATTTAGTACTTTAGTGGTCTGTCTGGTGTCTTCCGATACAATTAAGTCGACACTCTTTAAAATTTCAAGCGCGCGTAATGTTATATCTTGCATATTGCCAATTGGGGTGGCAACAACATAAAGAGTACCGGGAAACATCGGCCAATTATAGCAGAATTATGCGTTATTTTGAAGACGAGTCGGTGGTAAGATCAGTGATAGAAGTCTTCTTTCGGTTGCCAGCTGACGCCCCTGCAATTTCCTGGCCAACACGATCCCCATATGGATAGATTATTATCATGGAGCCTTCTTCTTTACTCATCTCATTTAGTATCTGCAACTCTCTAAGTCTAATCCCACCCGGTGCTTTATCAAGGATATCGCTTGCTTCAGCTATCTTGCTTGCAACTGCAACTTCCGCCTCAGCCTGAACTTTCTTTGCCTCGGCAGAGCGTCTAGCTCGCGCTATTACTGCAAGCTCCTCGATCAGCGTAGCAGGAGTGTCTATATCGGTAATTCTAACTGCTCGGACATCAACACCATATATTTGCGCATTTTGGTCTATTTGAATCTTTAGGGACTCGGCGATTTGATCGCGCTCACTTAAGAGTTCTTTTAGATCCATACTTCCGATTGTGTTTTTAAGTGCTTCGGTTGAAAGCCAAATAACTGATAATCTGTAATTTTGCACATCAATTACTGCCTTTCTCGGGTCTTCAACTCGGTACTCAATTGCAGCTGTCACTTTTGTTGGCACATTATCCTTGGTTAATGTTGCAGTCGCCTCTACTTGCTGGGTCTCAATTCGCAAATCAACAATTTGAGCAACAGAATAAATAAACGGAGGAATAACAAAAAAACCTGCTCCACGTACGCCATCAAATTTACCAAGTCGCAAAACAACCATACTTTCCCACTCCGGCAAAATGTAAAACATTTTTGCAATAATGCCCGAGACCCATGCTACAAAAAGTAATGCCGGAACAACTAGGATTAAAGACCCATCAAACATGCTGACCGACAATGCGGCCACCGGTGCTACCAAAATTAAACTTAAAATTAAAAATGAAACTAAAAACACAACAGTACGTACAAAAGTTTGAACTGAATTTGTATTTGTTCTCATATTGTTAATCTTATCAACCATTATGTGCCGCGTGCAATAATTTCTTTAACTTTGTCCTCATATTCATCGATATTATCTTCGGCATCATCTTTTTGTTCCTCATCTTCTTCGCACTGCTCCTCGAAAAACTCACTCCCATTACACGTTATCTTCATGGATGAAATTGCTGAGTTGTAACTAAAAACCGCACTATTATATCTGGAAAGATAATATAAAAGATCATCGTAATCTGCCGGTGTATAGCAGTTGTCACTTTCAAACTCACCTTCGCGGATTTTGTATTGTATACAGTTTGCCTGGACTGGCGGGGCCGGAGGTGCAGGAGGTGTTGGTGAAACGCTTGGCTGGGCTGTTGGTTGTGGTTGTTCATTAGGTGCTTCGTCAACTGTATCCAGTTGAACCGGCTCTGATTCAGCAAGTGATTCAGTAAGTGAATCCTGCACATCTAGTTCTTGTTGCTTGGCCAAGGAAGATGCGTACTCCCGATACTTAGTGTAAGCAAAACCTGTGACAATGAGCCCAAACACAAATAACACTGCAAGAGATATAACACCTGCAATTAGTAATTTTTTTGAATTTTGTGTAGTGACTGGCTTAGGTTGGGTTTCGGGTAAATTCTGGGCTAAATCTTCGTTTTCCGGCATGCTTTTATTTTAGTTTCGTTACCTCTTTGTGTAAAGTGTATTTACGTAATTTTGGGTTAAATTTCATCAGCTCAAGCTTTTCTGTTGTATTTATTTTGTTCTTTTCAGTAATGTAAGTGCGAATACCTGTTTCCACGCACTCTAGACCGATTAGCATTCTATTTCGTTTTTTTCTGCCTGTGCCCTTTGCCATACGCGCGTAAGTTTAATACAAATGTGTGGTGGTTTCAAGTGTGTAGAATTACACACTGTTATTGCAAGAAAAGCGCCCCATAAGCTCGCGTGAGTTTACAGGGCGCCAATAAGGACTATTTGGTCAGGTACCTCTCACCGTACCGTGTACGGTAAGCTCGATCATCGGAGGAAAGATCCCAACCGAAGTCGGGGCCGAACCGATAATCGAAACTGAATTCGTCGGGCCACCAGTCGGTGCCCGGTGTATGGAAATGGCGATAGTCCGCTGGAGCACTCCCGAGTGCTTCGATGGGAACACATCTGCGGATGTACCGCCGGATCCGCTTTTTTTCGCCGGCGCGGGCCTTGTTGGGGGTTCGACCGTTGAAATTGTAGGTGGCAACAGCACGACGATAGCTGTTTCCGCTCCGACGGCCGAACAGAGGATAAAACTTGCCGAACTTGCTCATTTTTTTAATTCCTCCTTTGGTTATCTACCTAAGAAGAAATGAGCTTTGGGATCCTTCATCTTTCCTCCTTTTGAAAAGATTTTCGGATCAGTATAGCATAACTTATAGTAAAAGTAAAGTTCAAAAATCTTTGGCCATATTGACTAATCCGCCAAAGTAAACTACCATAAAATCATGTCACCTCGAACAACATGTAACATTAATATCACTTTAGTACTTTTGTTCGGCCTTCTTGGGTAAAACTGAATATGGGCACTTACAACCATCAAAAGATTGAAGATGCTTGGAAGAAGCATTGGTTTGACAACAACTTGTACAAAGCGGTTGATTTTTCGGAAAAGCCAAAAAAGTATATTTTGGCTGAACTCCCCTATCCGTCGGGCAAAATCCTACATGTAGGCCACATGATGCGCTATACCGTACCTGAAATCTACTCACGGTTCCTGAGAATGCAGGGCTATAACGTGCTGTTTCCGATGGGGTGGGACTCGTTTGGCTTACCTGCCGAGACTTATGCTATTAAAAATGGCACCACGCCTCAAAAAGCGGTAGCAGAAGCTGCAATCAACTATAGGCAGGCTATGCAAGACATGGGATATGCAATTGATTGGGATCGCGAATTGGCAACATCTGATCCGCAGTTCTACAAGTGGACGCAGTGGATGTTTATTAAGCTTTGGGAGGCAGGTCTTGCAAGGCAGAAAGAAATGCCCGTGTGGTGGTGCAAAGAGCTTGGGGTGCTGGCCGATGAAGAAGTACTACCGGACGATGGCAGCCCAACAGGTAGAGTTTCGGAACGTGGCGGACATGTTGTTGAGCGCAAAATGTACAGTCAATGGGTGCTGGATATTCCGGCGTATGCAGAGCGCATGCTAGCTGATCTGGACACTGTTGACTACCTGCCTGCTGTTAAGCACGGGCAAGTTAACTGGATTGGGAAAAAAGAAGGTCTTAACATTAGCTACCCTGTTGACGGTTTATCCGGAACAGAGACAACCGAAATCATTTGTTTTACAACCAGAGCAGATACAAACTTTGGTGCAACTTTTATTGTAGTTGCTCCCGAGCATGAATTTGCCCAAAAAGTTGCGAAGGACAATGCTGAGGTTGCCGCCTACATTTCAACCGCGACTGCAAAAACCGAACTTGAGCGCGTTACTGAAGGTAAAGAAAAAACAGGGGTTTTTACCGGTTTTTACGCCCTAAATCGCCTAAATATTAAAAAATTGCCAATTTACGTGTCTGACTTTGTCTTAGGCCATTACGGTACCGGTGCTGTTGTGGGGGTTCCGGGGCACGACGCGCGCGATTTTGACTTTGCACAAAAATTCGGACTTGAAGTAGTAAGAGTTATTGCCGGACCTAACGGCAACAGCACACCTGTTACAGATGCGGCTCAAATATACACTGATGAGGGCACAGTACTAAATTCAGATTTTTTAGACGGGCTGAATTCTGCCGAGGCTCTTACAAAAGTTTCTGACTATCTTATAGCTAAAGGCTGGGCAGAAAAAGCAACCACATACAAAATTCGAGAGCAGATTTTTTCGCGCCAGCGCTACTGGGGCGAGCCAATTCCCCTAGTACATACCCAGGATGGTGAAATCGAGGCTGTACCAGAAAACGACTTACCGTTGGAGTTACCAATAATGGAAGATTTTCTTGCAAGTGATGATGGTGTGAGCCCGCTTGCTAAAAATACAGACTGGATAGCTACAACCGACAGTAAAGGTAACCCGGCAACACGCGAAACTGACACCATGCCAACCTGGGCCGGCTCAAA
>CAYXGU010000004.1:11427-12516 GCA_964464645.1 uncultured Candidatus Saccharibacteria bacterium | reverse complement strand
AAACTGGTATTACATTCGCTACATAGATCCGCACAATGATCAGGAATTTGCAGACATGGCAAAATTAAAGTACTGGATGCCGGTAGATAAATATTTTGGCGACGCGGGGCACACCACAGCACATTTAATTTACTGTAGATTTTGGTACAAATTTTTATACGATCAAGGGCTTGTACCTCACCCCGAACCTATTCACTGGCGCATGAGCGGCGGGCTGTTACTTGGCGGGGATCACAAAAAAATGTCAAAATCACGACCAGACTACGTTGTGGATCCAAAGGATGTTATGGAAAACTACGGTGCAGATGCCGCACGTGTATACTTGGCCTTTTTGGGACCATATGATGAAAGTTACCCTTGGAATACAAACGGGATTAAAGCGTGTTACAGGGTTATGCGCGAAATTTATGAACAAAAATCAAAGATTACCACTGACAAAGCCCCAGAACACGATCAGGTGATAAAAGCATTTCACAAAATGGTAAAAAACATGACTTCTATGATGGAGAACCTTAAAATGAACACCGCGGTGAGTGAGATTATGAAATTTGTAAATGTGTTAAAGAAGCATGAAACAATACCAAGCTTAGTATGGCAGGATTTTCTAAAGTGTATTGCACCTTTTGCACCATTTTTGGCCGAAGAGTTGTGGCAGGAAGCACACGGATTTAAGGAATGGAAAAATGAGAATAGCGTGCACATGCAGAGTTGGCCTGTTTTTGATCCTGATTTAGTGCAAGATGAAACATTTGAGTTGCCGGTGCAAATAAACGGTAAGTTAAGAGCAACACTTAGTGTAAACAAAAATAGTACAGAAACTGAGATACATGAATTGGTATTAGGGAATAATACCGTTAAGAGCTATCTAAAAAACAGACCTATCGAAAAATTTGTTTACATTCCAGGTAAAATTGTTAATCTTGTCGTTTAGGAATTATTTCTTAGTGTGGCTATGGTCCATAAGAAACTTTAGCTCTAGAAGTTGTTCCAGTTGTGTGAGTAGTTGTTGATCAATGTCACTACCATAATGTCCAACAGCTTGTTCCCAAATTGCCAATAGCTCTGGAACTTCCTGAAATCCTTGCGTAT
>CAYXGU010000004.1:4736-11417 GCA_964464645.1 uncultured Candidatus Saccharibacteria bacterium | reverse complement strand
GATTCGGGCGATATTTTGTACTCCAATTTCAAGCGCCTTACGTCTGTTGGGCGAAGAGTCCCCCAACAGCCATCTTTGTATATTCTCAACCGATGAAAATACTGGGACCCCAAGACTAGCTAATTGCCCCATATCAAGATAATGCTCCAGTTCTTTATTTACCGTTTTCATCGAACTTCTAGCAAGAATCTCAGTTAGTTTGCCTCGATCCTGCCTTGTCATTCTTAACGGTCTAGTATTTCTTTGACCGAAAAGATTTATCAACAACCTATCTTGTAAAGAGTCGAATGCAGCAAGTGGATCCCCACAATCAGTCAATGATGTAAGTATTGTGTGTTTCCTATCAGTTTTTGGCCCCCCACCAATTTCTGCATCCAGCTGCACCTCTATTTCCTCACCTGGTTTTCCGGCGATGGGTTTTTTTTCAGCCAACAAATCAACTCTTAAACACTTAAGTTCCTCGCGGTTTGATCCTACAATCCGAAATTTTATCTGTTTGATGTTTTTATTTGATCCGCGTCGTACTACTCCAACCTCTATTGCATAAACAACATCATTGCCAAGTCTGCCAAAGTTTCCTTCTGCTAGCGAAAAGCTAAAGATATTACCCTCCTCACCTATATCCCTAATTGTAAGATTCAGATTCCCGCTGGCTAATATGTCTGGTAACTGATCAAGCATACGCAACGAGTCTAGTGCCTTTGTAAAACTAATTTTGGCGTCTTCCCTTTCTCTTCCAAAATATTTACCTGACCTAAGGTCATTTCTCACACCAATTACGGGTTCAAGTAGACAATCTACAATATCATTAGGTGTTTCAGAAGGATAATTTACTCCTTCGTCACCACCAAAAAGCTTTTTAAAGTTAGCGAGATTTGGCACTTCCGGCAATGGTTGACTCTCGTTTCTTTGCCGACTTATTCTGGTAGGATGCAAACTCGAAGGCTCGATCAAAGCAATACTTTCAACGGGTCTTAAAAGCATTCCGCCGGATAATCTTTGTTGCATCTGATTTTCTGATGATACCCCGCTGTTAATAGTCATGCATAAAGTATGGCACACTCGCACAAAAAATAAACGAAAAAGACCCCGAATACTCGGGGTCTTTTAAATACTGAGATCGAGCATCTTATTAATTAAACTCGCAAGTATCTAGGTTGTAAACCGCTGCGCACTGCTCCGCAAAGTTGTCGTAGTAGGGTTGTGCTATTTCCTCAGCTTGTTCTAATGCTTCGACCGCTTCCTCGTCGTCACTATCGACTGCGTCGTCCAGATCATCTTCTATATCTCTCATGTACTTACAAATATCTTGTTGAAAGTTTTCGCTGTATTCGGTTGTGTACCAAGTGTCTTCGTTTTTCGGACCAACCTCAAGAAGTTCCTGGCACTGAGTTACCTCATCAAGCCCTTCAACCTGTGTGTTTAACTCATCTATTGCTGCTGCTTGAGCTGCCATAATTGCTTGTACTTCTTCTGCAGTTTTTAGAACCTCACTACCAATGTTACCAAGTATTGCCCTGCCTTCTTGCACTGCTTCTCCAAGTTCTTCTTTTGCCGTGTCAATGTTCTGTTGGGTTTGCATAGCTTCTTTTTCTGCTTGTGTTAGTTCATTTTGCAACTCTTCATTTGTTGTTTGCGCCATTTGGTACTGGTAAAAGAAAAATCCCGCAACAATTAAAGCAATAATTGTTATTACAACTGCAATTGTTGACTTACTTCCTCCGTTTGATTGCGGTGTTTGTGTAGTTTCTGCCATGTTTAAAGTTCACCTCCCTTTATATAATTGTCCATAAAGGAATATTACTACAATTTATCTTAAGATGTAATAGCTAGATTTGGTTGACCCTTTTTTTTCCAGAAATCCTTTTTCAACTAGTGCGTTCAAAAGGTTATGTGCTTGCTGTCGTGAGACCTCAAACTCTTCTGCTATCTCATTTGACGTTAATTCCCGATTAGTCTGCGCGTATTCCAAAACTTGTGCCTCCCTTTTTGTAAGTCTTTCCTCAATATTTAATTGCATTGACGATCTTTTTGCTTTGTCCAAGGCACTTTGCAGTGAAAACACCACACCATCTGTGAAGTATTCGAGCCAATTGGTTTTGTCGCCAAAGTCAGCTGTGTGTAAGCTATTTGAATATTCGTAACGGTCAATATCATAGTAATCGTCGAGTACAAAATATCTGTTTATTTGGTAACCGTCTTTCAAAAAAAGTAATGCAACAAGCAGTCTGCAAGTACGACCGTTTCCATCTGTAAAAGGGTGAATGTATACAAAATGATGGTGAAAAATTCCTGCCTTAAGTGGTGCAGGTAGCTCAGTTGCCTGCTTTGCCCACGCAAACAGTTCTAAAAGTTGTGCTGAAATGCCATCAGCCGTGTGGCTTGGGGGCTCATGCTTTACTCGCACACTTGTTGTTCCACCATCATCTACATATCTTCCAATGACAACCTTTTCGTTTCGAATGTGGCCTGCTATTTCATCCTGTACACCTGTAAGCAACCTTTTATGTATTTCGAGCATAAGCTCGATTGATAGCTCGGTGTTAACATAATCAGATAAGTCTGACAAAATGCCAAAATAGTTAGTAACTTCTTTTTCGTCGCGATTAACAGGTACGCGCTCCCCAAGCAGTAAGTTTGTAACTTCGGGTAATGATAACGGGTTTCCCTCTATACTATTTGAGACGTATGAGGATTGAATTAAATTACGTTCTCTTAGGTTTAGCTCTAGCTTTTTTGGCAACCTTAACCCTTCGAGCTGTCCATATAATCTTTCGATATGTGTTGAATTATTAAGTAATTTTGGGGTTAGTGTAAATTTGGGCTCAAACATAGTGGCATTAGTATATCGCCAAAACACATAATTGTAAAGCTTTTTGTAAATTTAATTGTAATTGAGGTGAGCTGTGTTATTTACAAAATGTAAAGCTTTTTGTAAATTTAATTGTAATGCCTGTGGAATTACCCATTTACCAAAAGTAAAGCTTTTTGTAAATTTAATTGTAAAACTATGAACTCGGTTAATTTGGTGTTGACCATACACCTGAACTTGATATTATAAGATATGCACACTTCAAAATCCCCTACCAAATATATCTTTGTCACAGGCGGTGTCATCTCTGGTCTCGGAAAGGGCATAAGTACAGCCTCTATAGCCCAAATTTTAAAGGATTTTGGTTACAAGGTGTCGGTAGTAAAAGTGGACATGTATCTAAATTTAGATGCGGGCACAATTAATCCGCTTGAGCATGGTGAGGTGTTTGTAACGGAAGACGGAGTAGAAAGTGACCAGGACCTAGGCAACTACGAAAGATTCATGAATCAAGATATGAAAAGACACAATTACATGACCATGGGTCAAGTATATTACGAGGTAATTACTCGAGAGCGCAAACTGGAATACGATGGTGAGGACGTTGAAGGGCATATTCACATTCCAAAAGAGATAATTCGAAGAATAAATGAGACTGCAAAGCTCGACGACGCAGACATTATATTGGTTGAGGTTGGAGGTACTGTTGGTGAATACCAAAATGTAATGTTTTTTGAGGCCATAAGAAGACTGAAACAGCAAAAATACAATGACGTAGCGCTGGTTCATTTGGTATATCTAATAAAACCAAAATTTCTGGGAGAGCTTAAAAGTAAACCAGCGCAATCGTCAATTTATGAGTTGTATAGACTTGGGCTTCAGCCAAATTTTGTAATTTGTAGAAGTGATCAGGAAATTGACGAGAAAAAGAAAGAACTAATTGCCTTTAACTCGGGTATCAGTAAAGAAAATATAATTTCAGCACCAGATGTTGAGACCATATATAGCATTCCGCTGCTGTTTCAAAAGCAAAAGTTTGGGCAAAAGCTACTTACTCAACTTGGACTCCCTGTAGTAAAAAAACCAACAAATGATTGGGCCGGATTTGTAAAAAAAGCAAAACACGCAACAGGTACAACAAACATTGCTATAACCGGCAAATATTTTAACATTGGAGATGCTTCGGTGCTAGAAGACGCGTACATTTGCGTAATAGAGGCATTAAAGCATGCGGCTTGGGAAATAGGCACAAATGTTAATATTCAGTGGTTTAATGTTGAGCGGTTTGAAAATCCCAAAGAGGCAGCAAAAATAAAAAAAGAACTTAGTAGTTTTGACGGCATAGTTGTCCCGCAAGGCTGGGGCAGTCGAGCTGTCGAAGGAAAAATTAAAACTGTTAACTATGCCAGAACACATAAAACTCCCTACCTTGGACTATGTTTTGGTTTGCAAATGGCCATTATTGAGTACTCCAGAAACGTTTTAGGGCTTAAGAACGCAAATTCGCACGAAGTTAATCCAGGCACACCTCATCCGGTAATTCATCTTATGCCTGAACAACTTAAACATATTGCAAACAAAGAGTACGGTGGTACGATAAGGCTTGGCTCATGGCCCTGCTTGTTAAACAAGCACACTCAACTTGAAACCCTTTACAAAAAATACTGGCCCAAAAAAGACGTGGAGCGAAACATTATTAATGAGCGGCACAGACATAGATATGAGGTTAATAACGCCTACAGAAATCAACTTGAAGAAGCAGGTATGGTTATTTCTGGTACATCGCTAGACGGACTACTGGTCGAAGCTATAGAACTTCCCAATGATAAGCATCCATTTTTTCTTGCTACCCAATACCATCCTGAATATAAATCTCGCCCGCTTAAACCACATCCTGTGTTTATAGGCTTTGTTGAAGCATCCAGAAAATATGGTATAATGCACAAGTAAACTTTAGTGCTAGCTGTAATTTTTTGCACGCCTATCACGTAAAGTAAGTATGTTAACGTGTGTTAGGTGGTGTAATTAATATCTAAATGAAAAAACTTTATATTGGGAATCTTCCCTATTCCGTTGATCAGGCACAACTCGAAGCTATGTTTGCCGAATTTGGAACCATAGCATCTGCTGTTGTTATTAGTGATCGAAATACCGGTAGAAGCAAAGGTTTCGGCTTTGTTGAATTCGAAGACGATGCTGCAGCTGATGCCGCGTTAGCCGCAATGGACGGTAAGGAGGTTGATGGAAGAGCATTAAAAGTGTCAGAGGCAAGACCAATGACAAACTAAGTGTAATTTCGTTCGCATTTGCCCCCGGGTATTCTCGGGGGTTTTGCGTTTATGGACATTTATACCTGAGAGTACAAACTATAGTATGCAACAATATTTAACATCATCTTCCCAGCCAACACCGTAAGAAAACAAAACCCAAGCGTAATTGCTATTTTTATCCACACCGGCCACCGCGACCAAACAAACATTAGCACCAACCCTATTGGAAAAAACACTACTAGCGAAATTATTGTAACTACAGTTCGTTTTGTGTCCGTCATGTGCTATGCGCCTTTAACTTATGCCTAAATACCCATTTTGCAACCTCAATTACAAAAAACATCGAAATAGACGCAAGTACTACAATAAACCAGTACGCACCAAGCGGCACAAGGTCAAAAAAAGCACGTAATGGCTCAAACAAATATGGCAGTATTTGTAGACATAACCCGGCGCCAACTGCCACCAATAGCCATTTATTGTCAAAAAAACCCTCTTTCCAGAACGGTTCCTGCAAAGTTCTAATTGAGAACACGTATACAAGTGAGTTTAACCCAATTGTGGCAAAAATTACTGATCTTGCCAGCAAATCGTCCCCTGTTGTACGCATAATGTAAAAATATGCACCAAGCGCAAAAAACCATCCCGTAACCGACACAATTGCAATTAACCTGGTCATCCATGGCGCCACCAGCAACTCTGTTGGCGACCTCGGCGGTTTTTGCATAGCCCCAGGCGTTTTTGGATCTATTGTTAATGCTAAGTGCGGAAACCCATCAGACACCAAATTAATCCACAAAATCTGCACCGCAGAAATAGGAATAGGAACTTTCATAACCAAAAATGTAATCACAATTAAAATCTCCTCAAATGCGTCACTCATTAGGTATAAAATAATTTTTCTGATGTTGTCAAAAATACCTCTCCCCTCTTCAACTGCCGCAACTATTGTGTTAAAACTCGAATCAAGCAATATTAAGTCGGCTGATTCCTTGGATACATCACTTGCCTCCTCGACAACAATCCCAATATCAGACCTTGAGAGTGCCGGAGCATCGTTAACGCCATCTCCTGTCATAGCAACAACCTCACCGTGCAGTTTTAAGATTTCGACAATTTTTAATTTTTGGTTTGGTTTTGTTCGCGCAAAAAGTTTAACCTCGGTTCTGTCAGATAACAAAAATGCTTTCAGGTCATCGTCCGACATATTATCCAATGCCTCTCCAAGTATGATTTTGCTTTGATCAACGTGTAAATCAAGCTCTTTTAGTACCGAAACTGCGGTATTTGCGTAATCACCGGTGATTACAATTAGGGAAATACCTGCAGTTCTTGCTTTTGCAAGCGACTCTTTAACATCAACTCTAACCGGATCATTAAATGTAAGCATTCCAACCCACGTTATTTTTTCCATCACAGTCTGTTCATCTAACTCGACTTGACCGGGTGGTGCACTTTTTCGGGCAAATGCTAGCATGCGCTTACCATCTGTAGATAGCTGCTCTAACAGCTTATAAATTTCTGCTTTGTCTGCTTCTGCTAATGTAGATGCTTCCAGTAATACTTCTGGCGCACCTGTAATAAATATTTGTTTTTGGG
>CAYXGU010000004.1:0-4726 GCA_964464645.1 uncultured Candidatus Saccharibacteria bacterium | reverse complement strand
TTTGCCATGTATTTAGGCTTACAAAATACTTATATTCTGATGAAAACGGTATGCTATCTATAGAAGCATAGTTCTTTAGTTCGGTAACTTTTTGGGCACTTAAAGCTGCCTGCCCCCATTCATTTGCCGCAATCACAACCGATGTATCTAGATCGTTCGCAACAAGCGTGTGTATCGCAATTGCCTCCTGATCACCCAGCACATCCGCAACTGTCATTTTGCCAAGTGTTAGTGTGCCGGTTTTATCCGCACAAATTACTGTTACACCGCCCAACGTCTCCGCCGACACTAAATTGCGCACAAGCCCTTTGCGAGCCAAAATACGCTGCATACCAATTGCCAGCACCACTGTTAATCCAACCAACAAGCCTTCGGGTATTGCAGATACTGCCAATGCCACCGAAGTTGTAAATATTTCCACTATGTCGTGTCCCAATACAAGCCCAACAACAAATACAACTAAAATAAGTACAAAAACCAGCAGTGAAAGTTGTTTACTAAACTTTTTTAGCTGTTTTCCAAGCGGGGTTTCGTTTGTGTCCTCGGATATACTCTTCGCAATACCTCCCATTTCTGTCCCCGCGCCTGTTACTACAACCTGCATACGCGCTTTGCCTCCAGCTACAATGGTACCCATGTAAACCGTATTACCATCTTCCTTTTTTACCGCCTCTGACTCACCGGTTAGAATGGCCTCGTTAACTAAAAAGCGGGTGTGACTAAGCACATATCCATCTGCTGGTATTTTGTCCCCTTGTGCTAATACAACAATATCTCCGGGTACAATCTCTTTTGCATCAATAGTTTTAACTTCGCTATCACGCAGGACTTTAGCTGTGGGATGTACTAATTTTTTTAGTGCATCAAGCGCCCTGCCCGCTTTTCGCTCCTGAATAAAGCCTAAAATTGTATTCACAAACACAGCTAGTCCTATGATTGCGGTGTTAGCATATTCACCAAGAAAAAAAGTTACAATCGAGGCGGCAAGTAAAATGTACACTAGCGGGCTTTTTAGCTGCGACACAAAAATAGTAAAATCGCTTGGTAATGGTTTTTCGGGTAAACTATTAAAACCATACTTTTTTAGCAAGTCATGTGCCACCGTGGTAGTTAACCCGGCTGTGATATCTGTGCCTTCGGGCATGTGTTAATGGTAACACAGCAAAGATGCTGTTATAGCTTTTTTAGATTTAACTTGTAAAGTTTTTGGTGCAACTCCTTATAATTTGGCAAAATGCTTTCGACTAATTTCCAGTAATCATTGGAGTGATTTAGTTCCTTAAGATGGCAAAATTCATGTACAACCAAGTATTGCGCGAGCTCAAATGGTAAAAGCGTAATTTTATAGTTAAAGTTTAGATTTTTTTTGCTTGAGCAGCTTCCCCAACGCGTTTTTTGATTTCTAATTGAAATTCTGTTAAAGCTAAAGTCAACTAACTTTGGAGTTTCATTTACAATTTTGGTTATCAAGTCTTTAGCATGCTGCTTTTCTACTTTCCAATTTTGTGCCATTTAGTCAGTATACAAAATATTGTACAATCAAGACATGAAAAACAAAGTTGGTGGTTTTTTAACCTTTGTCCGTGAACAAGGTGTTGTGGGTCTGGCGGTAGGATTTATCCTAGGCGGGTCTGTTGCTATGGTTGTAAATTCGCTTGTAAACGATATTATTGATCCGCTTCTTGGTATTGTGCTTGGAGCCGCAGGTAATCTATCTGATGCGGTGCTTGTGGTGGGCGGGGCAACTATTAGGTATGGAAATTTCTTAAGCTCACTGATTGATTTTATTGTGATTGCGGCAGTTGTGTACTTTGCAGTTACCGGTTTGGGTCTGGATAAACTGGATAAGAAAAAGGCTAGTTAGCAAGCAATTTTTTAACTTTTTGCTTTGTATCACTATAATCTATCTGCGCAAGAACATTTTTAAGTTCTTTCCGAGGTAATTCGTCATGGTTGGCCAAGCTATCAACTGCTTGGTCAACAACATCATTTATCAGCATGGCGATCTTAACCATATCTTTCTCCTTTAACCCCAAAGTGGTAACAAACGGAGTGCCAAGTCTAATACCTGAAGGATAAAACGAACTTTGTGAGTCATACGGAATAGTATTGCGGTTAACAATTATGCCTGCGTATTCAAGCGCCCATGCGGCTGTCCACCCATCAAGACCTTTAGTCATTACATCGATCAACAACAAGTGCTTATCAGTTCCGCCTGTTAGCACCTTAAAATCGTATTTTAGCAGTTCAGCCGCAAGTGCTTGGGCATTTACTACCACTTGCTTACTATATTTTCTAAAACCGCTACTTTGCGCTTCCATAAGTGCAACAGCGATACCGGCAATGTTGTTGTTCATAGGTCCGCCCTGCATACCGGGAAAAACCGATTTATCTATGGCGTCAGCGTATTGTTTTTTGCAAAAGATTAGCGCGCCAATTGGTCCGCGTAACGTTTTTCGGGTAGTCATAGTTACAACATCGGCATGCTCAAACGGTGAAGAGTTTACTCCGGCGGCTATTAGCCCGGCCTCATGCGCAACATCGGCCATATACAACGCTCCTACACTTTTTGCAACTTGAGCAAGCTCTTCATGCTTAATTTCTCGGGGATACGCAGTACCACCGGATATTATAAGATTTGGTTTTACCCGTTTTGCGCTGGCTGCAATCTCGGCGTAATTAAACAGAAAAGTCTTTGGGTCAACCTTATAGTAATGCGGTTCAAAAATTTTTGACGAAATACTAATTTTTTTACCATCGGGCAGTTGCCATGCGTGTGACAAATGCCCACCGTCCATTAAATACATGGAAAATATTTTGGCTTTAGGTGCAAGAAGTGCGTTATACACTGCCATGTTCGCAATGCTGCCGGTTACCGCCTGTACGTTAACGTGCCATACAGTTGGATCAAGCTTAAACAATTTTAGTGCGCGTGTTTTTGCCAAACTCTCAATTTCGTCAACATACTGGGCTCCTTGATAATATCTTTTATATGCCTGTCCTTCTGAATATTTATGCATGGCCACAGAACCGACTGCTTCGCGCACTGCTTGTGAGGTGTAGTTCTCTGATGGAATAAGCTGAAGTGTTTCTAGCTGTCTTTTATGCTCTTTTTTTATAAGGCTTGCGATTTCTGGATCGGTTTTTACTAATGAGTTATTTTGCTTCACGAATGGGATTATAGCAAAGTTTGTCATCGACAGTACCACTGTATACTAGCTATAATTTCTCGAGCCTACAATGACACAAGAAGAGTTCAACAAAATAAACGCGCTAGAATCAACACATTGGTGGTATCTAGGCACTAGGGAAATAAGTATAAACATACTAAAAAAATTTCTACGTGTAGACGCTAACCTAAAAATACTTGATGTGGGGTGTGGAACCGGTGGAAACTTGAAAGAACTGGCAAAAATTGGATCTGCGCAAGGGTGCGACATAGATCCATATGTTGTTGAGCTTTCAAGGGCAAATGGTCTAGACTGCTATATATCTGACATGCGTACTTTATCTCTTCCACCAAACTCGTTGGACCTTGTTACATTCTATGATGTACTAAACCAGGTATCTTACAAGGAAGCAATCACAGTTTTGAAAAAAATAAACACAGCACTAAAACCCGGTGGAATTATAACTTTTCGTGAGCCGGCACTAGATGTTGCAAGAGGACTTCATGATCAGGAAGTAAATATTCAATTTAGACTAAATAAGGATTCTGCAAATGAACTATTAACTCAGGCTAATTTTGAGCCACTATATGTTGGGTATATAAACTTTTTGCTATTTATCCCAATTATTATTAAACGAAGGTATGACAAACTAGTGCTGAACACGCCAAAATCGGACGTATACGTTCATTCACCAGTCATTAACGGTATTTTTTTGGCAATTCTCAGACTAGAAAACTTTTTATTAAGATTTATTAACTTTCCTTTTGGAATATCGATAATAGCAGTAGCAAAAAAAACTGATTCCAGCATATGAAAAAATTATCATCCCTTACAATATTCTTTCCATTTTACAACGATGAAGGAACTGTCAAACACCAGATTGAAATGGCATACAAGGTTGGAGCCAGTGTAGCAAGTAAACTAGAGGTCATTGCCATCCACGGCGGACCATCGAAAGACAAAACGTTAAAGCTAATCAGAGATCAAAAAAAAGCTTTTCCTAATTTAGTAATTTTAGACAAATCCAATAACTCCGAGGGGTATGCAGTCATTAAGCATGGTTTTTCAAATGCTTCAAAAGATTGGGTCTACTACACTGACGGTGATGCTCAATATCACCTTGAAGAAGATTTGCCAAAAATGGTGGGCTGCCAATTTAAAACTAATGCAACTGTGGTAAACGGGTACAAAGTACAGCGGTCAGATTCATTTGTTCGAACCATTGCTGGTACATTATACTCACGATTTAGTAGATACATGTTTGAGCTTCCCATTAAGGACACGGATTGCGATTCGAGATTAATTAATACAAACCTGCTAAAAAAAATTACTCTCGAAAGCACAAATGCTTCAATTTTACCTGAACTTGTAAAAAAGCTGGAGCTTGCAGGGGCACAATTTGCCGAAGTACCGGTAATTCACTACCCGAGAACATATGGTACATCAAACTACACTGCATTTGAGCTCTTAACAGAAAAATTGCTTGGAGACACTAAACTATACTTTCGGCTTAGAAAATACCGTACACTTTCTCATAAGTGGCGAGTAATCAGATT
>CAYXGU010000003.1:0-27578 GCA_964464645.1 uncultured Candidatus Saccharibacteria bacterium | reverse complement strand
TAAGTTTGTACTCTTTTTAGGTACTTCTACCATGCCATCAACACAATCGTCCTCTTTTTTAAGCTTAATACCGGTTACACCCGCAGCAGCTCTTCCCATTGGGCGGGCATCTTCTTCATCAAACCTTATAGCCATACCTTGTTTGGTGGTTAAAATAATATCGTCCTGCCCCGATGTGACTCTTGCATAGACTAAGTTGTCATCATCATTCATTTTTATGGCAATAATTCCGTTTGTTCTAATGTTTGCAAAGTCATTTATAGGTGTTTTTTTGATTTTGCCTTTTTCGGTCCCAAATAATACAAACCCGTCGCCTTTTTCAAGTGTGTCATTGTCCAGCGTCAGCATTGTTTCAACGCGTTCATCCTGCCTAATGTTTAAAAAGTTCACAAGTGCGGTTCCTTTAGAAGTGCGTTGGGTTTCGGGGATCTCCCAAATTCTTAGCTTGTATACCTTGCCTAAGTTAGTAAAAAACAATGCATGATCATGCGTTTCGCAGGTGCGAATAACTTTAACCATGTCCTCTTCTTTAAGTTCCTGCCCTTTTATGCCTTTACCTCCCCTACCCTGGCGTTTATATGTAGCCTCTTTTAAGCGCTTAATGTAGCCACTGTCAGAAATTGTAATAATGCAGGGTTCGTTTGCCACTAAATCCTCATCGCCTATTCTGCCAAGCGCGCCCTTAATAACCTTAGTTTTGCGGTCATCGGCATATTTTGTTTTAATGTCATTAAGTTCGTTTTGTACTGTTTTAATAATTTCCTGCGGTGATGCCAGCAAAGTTTCAAGACCTTTTATAGTTTCCATTATTTGCTTAAGCTCGTCTTCGATCTTTTGGCGTTCAAGCGCTGCCAGCTTGCGCAACTGCATATCAAGAACGTGCTGAGCCTGAATTTCCGAAAACCCAAACTTTTCCATTAAGCCAACTTTGGCAACTTCGGCATCTTTACTTTTTTTAATAAGCGCAATGACCTCATCTATGTTATCAAGCGCAATTTTTAGCCCTAACAGTATGTGTTCGCGGGCTTTTGCCTTTTTGAGTAAAAAGATAGTTCTTCTAATTATTATTTGTTGTCTGTGCTTTACAAACTCCTCCAAAACCATTTTTAGTGTCATTAGTTTGGGTTCACCATCTATAAGGGCGACCATGTTTGTATTAAATGTACTTTGCAACGGAGTGTGCTTAAACAGTTGGTTTTGGACCTTTTTTACAATCGCGTCTTTTTTAAGCTCAACCACAACCCGAAGCCCCTCACGGTTTGATTCGTCCCTTAGATCTGCAACCCCAATAATTTTCTTCTCTTTTACTAGGTCAGCAATTTTGCTCACCAGGGTGGATTTGTTTATTTGATAAGGTATTTCGGTTACTACTATTCGAGTTCGCCCGCCGGTCATTTCTTCGGTGCCGATTTTTGCGCGGGTTACTACCCTGCCCTTCCCGGTTGCGTACATGTGCATCATTTCTTTTTGGTCGTAAATAATACCGCCGGTTGGAAAATCGGGTCCCTGAATGTGTTTAACTAAATCTTCAACTGTTGCGCCGGATGAAAAGCCTTGTTTTGCAACTTTTACCGAATAATCATCAGTAATTTGTGTTATGTCCTCGGGTCCTGCCTCTTCCCCAACATGCTCAGCCTGGTTAATGAGTTCGTTTATGCCGTCTATAACCTCACCCAAATTATGTGGGGGAATTTGCGTTGCCATACCAACTGCAATGCCCGACACCCCATTTAGCAAAACATTTGGCAACAAGGATGGTAAATAGGTTGGCTCTTCGTTTTGCAGGTCATTTAGTTCAAAATCAACCGTGTCTTTATCTATATCGGCGTAAAGTTCTTCGGCAATGCGTTGCAGTTTACACTCAGTGTAGCGCATCGCGGCAGGCGGATCGCCATCTATACTTCCAAAGTTTCCTTGCGGAAATACAAGCGGATAGCGCAAAGTCCAATCTTGTCCCATGCGCACCAGCGCATCATACACCGAGGTGTCGCTGTGCGGGTGATACTTTTTTAACACCTCACCAATTACCGCCGCACACTTATGAAACTTACCTGCAGACGTCATTCCCTGATCTTGCATTGCATAGATAATACGGCGCTGTACCGGTTTTAAGCCGTCGCGCACGTCAGGCAGGGCGCGCGAAACAATAACGCTCATCGCGTAGTCCAAGTAGGCTTTTTGCATTTCTTGGGTAATTTCGGTTTGAATCACGCCAAAGTCGTTTTCAGCGCTATTTAGTGGTGGAATAATAGGTTCGTCTTTTGCCATGCTTTGGTATGATATCAGGTTTGTAGAGCCTTCTCAATTGCGGGAGCAATATCTTTCTTGCGGCTAAGTTTGGGGCCAATATTGGCTATATTATCTGTAACTTCGGCATCAAAGGCTTTTTTTACAACTTCTGTTTCAGCACCGTCTGGGCACAGTGCGAATGAAACAGCATTTAACACGTCTGTAACAATCTGGTATGCCTGATCAACTTTCAGCTCGTTTTTTAGTGCGGAAGTTTCAGAGATAAGGTTTTGGGCAAGCGCCAAAACTTTATCCGGCTCCACGGTTTCTATTTGATTTATAAACACTTTCTGTCCGCCAAACTCAAAAACCTTATAATCTTTTGTGGCCAGCTCTTTTGTAGTCATGTCACTGATGTCGGATTTTGCCTTAAACAGCTCAAAAGTTATGGTGTCTAAATCCACATCTAGCACTTCTGCAAGCTCGTGCGCATACGCGCTGTCGGTTTCGGTGGTGGTACTTGATTTAAGGCCCTGCGTGTCTGACAAAATTGAACACAGCAAAAGTCCCATTGTACTTACTTTGGGCCGTATGCGTGACATGTGAAAATGATCGTATATGAGTGTGCTGGTAGAGCCCAGTGGCTTGACATCAATGCGCACCGGTTTAACCGAATTTAAATTTACTTTGTGGTGATCCAAAACCTCTAGAATTGCGTCATCGGTAATCGCATCGTGTCGCTGTTCATATTCCTGGTGATCCACCAAAATAAAATGATCAGACTCCTCTAGTTTTATAGTGTTTATGTCAGGCGGCAACGGCACGTTAAAAGTTTCGAACACATGCACCGTTTCTTTATTAACCGGGCCGGTTGTAACTGCCAGTAATTGCGCGTTGGCATATCTGCCAAGTTTAGTTAAAAATTCTGTGTAGGCCACTGGTGCAGCCACCGCATCAAGATCAGGTGATTTGTGTCCTATTACAAAGATACGCATTCGCAAATTCTAGCAGATTACCTAAAAGTTTTACATGTTTTCCAATACCGGTTTCCAGGTAATAGCGTGTGAGTGACCGCAGGTTATTGATTCTCAGCCATTATGTTACATCAACTTGCGCTTCTTTGGCACGCGACATAATGAATTTTTTGCGCGGGGCGACCTCGTCTCCCATTAACGTACTAAAAACCTCGTCGGTATGTGCCGCATCGGTAATGGTAACTTGTTTTAGACTGCGCGTTTCCGGGTTCATGGCGGTATCCCACAGCTCATCGGCGTTCATTTCGCCTAGACCCTTAAAGCGCTGGATGGTGGCCTTTTCAGCATCTTTTGTTTTTAGAAAGGTTTCAAGCTCGTCTTGATTTTGTAGATAGCGTTTTTCTTTGCCCCAAGTTGCTTTAAACAAAGGCGGTACGGCCATATAGATGTGGCCTTTTTCAATTAAGTCGAGCATGTGGCGGTAAAAAAAGGTTAAATGCAGGGTGGCAATATGGTAGCCGTCAGAATCCGCATCAGCCATTAAAATCAACTTTCCATAGCGGAGTTTTTCGTAGTCGTATGACTCTCCGACTCCGGTACCAAGTGCAAGAATTAAACTTTTGTACTTGTCGTTATCGACTACCTTGTCGAGGCGTGCGCGTTCTGTGTTTAAAGTTTTGCCAAAAATTGGCAAAATCGCCTGTGTTTTTCGGTCACGGCCTTGCTTTGCGGGGCCGGCGGCTGAATCACCCTCAACCACAAACAGCTCGGTGAGCTCTTTTTTCTTGCTGGCACAGTCGGCCAGCTTGCCCGGAAGCACTCCCCCACCCTCAAGGCTTGTTTTTCTAATTACGGTATCACGGGCGGCTTTTGCCGCAATACGGGCTTTTAGCGCCAAAACGTTTTTTGAGATCATAGCCTGCGCATCGCGCGGATTTTCCTCAAAAAACGTTTCAAGGCCTTCTCGTACTACAGATTCTACAGCCGGTTTGACATTAGAATTCCCAAGCTTTCCTTTTGTTTGCCCTTCAAACTGCAATACCTCATTTTCGAGCTTTACCGAAATTATGGCCGTTAGGCCTTCGCGCAGATCGTCGCCCGACAAATTTGGATCTTTATCGCTTAGCAAGCTGTTTTTACGAGCGTAATCGTTTATAGATTTTGTGAGCGCGGTTCTAAAACCGGTTAAGTGTGTTCCGCCCTCGATATTTTTTAGGTGATTTGCAAACGCTAATGCATTTTCGGTAAATGAATCGTTGTATTGCATGGCAACTTCGACCTGAATGTCATCAACTGTTTTTTGAACATAAAAAATGTTTGGATGCAGTACTTTTTTGTTTTTATTTAAAGCTTTTATGTACGCTTTTACTCCACCCTCAAAATAAAACGCGTGACTTTGATTTGTGCGATAGTCAATAAGGTCAAATCTAATTTTTTTAGTTAAGTACGCGTACTCGCGCAGCTGGTTTACAAAAAACTTAAAATTAAAGTCGGTGGTCTCAAAAATCGTTTTATCGGGTTTAAACTGAATAATTGAGCCGGAGTCGTAGTCCCAGTTGTCAAGATTTATATTCCAGTCGGCACCTTTAATTTTGGTTACGGGTTTTTTGGGATCAAGTTGTTCTACTTTTCTAATTACCTGACCGCCATTTATATATTCTTGCACAACATACTCGTCGCCGCGCTTTACAACTACACGACACCATTCAGACAGTGCGTTTACAACAGACGCGCCAACACCATGTAAGCCACTTGAAACCTTATACCCGCCCCCACCAAACTTGCCTCCTGCATGCAGCTTAGTAAAGGCAAGCTCAAGCGCCGACACATTGTAGCCTTCTTTTATACCGTATGGTATGCCCCGACCATTGTCGTATACAGTGACTGAACCGTCTGTATTGAATTCGAGCTTTATGTGGTTGGCAAAATCGGCCATTGCCTCATCCATTGAGTTGTTGACTATTTCGGTGACTAAGTGCTGTAATCCGCGGTGATCGGTTGAGCCAATGTACATGCCCGGACGCTTGCGAACAGGATCAAGGCCTTCCAGAACTTGAATCTGATCAGCGTCGTAGCTTGAATTCGATGTGTTTTTAGTGGTATTTTTTCCTAGTTCAGCCATAGGCTTTTAGATTTTATGTGAATTTAGGGGTTTACGCAACACTAGGTGTTAAGTAGTAAGATTAAGTACCAAAAACTCCACCGCCAACTTTAGGTTCACATTAGTGTTTGCCAAGTCTTGCCTAACCTGCTCAAGCACTTCACTATTTTTATATCCAAGCTGTCTGTCTTGCGCAAGCCATTGTTCGAGTAACTCAATTATAGTTTCGCGTTCTTCACTTGCCAGCTCTGCCGCAAGTTGCAACCGGTCACCTGTACTAAGTGCAAGCACTGTTGCAAAATCCCTGTCTTCGGCAAGCTCAACCCCAACCGCCTTTTCGTAATCAAAAGCATCAACTAAAAAACACCGTGATACCACAGTATCAAGTACCGCGCCCTTGGTTTTAGTCATAAGTACTATGGTTGCGTACTCAGGTGGTTCTTCTAGCGTTTTTAACATGGCGTTTTGGGCGGCAGGTGTTAATAAATCTGCTTGTGGCAGAATGACCGCCTTGGCAGTATGGGTAAAGGGTTTTTGGCCAACAAATGCAAGCATGTTTTTTACTTGTGCAATCCCAATAGTGTTTTTATCTTGTTCAGGCTGAATTTTTAGAATATCGGGGTTTCTGGCATCAAGCGCGGGCTTTTCGCGGGGTGTTCCGCGCTTTTCATCGGAATAAAAAAGTTTTTCAAGGACTTCTCGGAGTCGTTCTTCTCTGCTGTGCACGCTTCCGCCAAAAATTAAAATTGATCCCGCCATAAAGTTATTATACAATTTGTACAGTTAAAACTCTGCCTAAATGACAAACTTAACTACAGACAAAGGAATAGAAGATATTCTTCATGCCAAAGGTTTGTTAAACGATGACCAGCTGGCGGCGGTTAAGTTTGAACACACAAACACCGGTGCAAATACCCAGCAAATAATTAAAGAACGTAATTATGTAAAAGAAGAAGAATTAGTTAAGGCATTTGGTGAGGTATACGGGATTGAATACATTGGCTTAAGCGAGCTAAAGATAGATCAGAAAATTCTTGACTTGGTACCGGTTACTCTTGCCAAGAAGTATGAGGTTGTGCCGTTTGATTTACAAAATGACGTGTTATTTTTGGCAATGAACGACCCGTTGGATTTGCAAACCATTGAATTTTTAGAGCGCAAATCCGGCTACAAAATTAAACCATTTGTTGCCTTACAGTCTGGTATTGATCACATTTTGTCCGAACACCAAGGTAAAGCTATTTCAGAAGAAATCAGTGCCGCACTTGAAGAAATTAGCCAATCAACTGTAAAGCTGGAGGGCAACGAAGATATTACCAAAGCCGATGACGCCACAATTCGAGATGCCCCAATTGCACGTATTGTGGGCATGATTTTAGAAACTGCGGTAAAAATCGGCGCGTCTGACGTGCACATTGAACCACAGGAAAAAGAAACCAGACTGCGCTACAGGGTGGACGGAGTTTTACAGGCAAGACGAACTTTCCCGGCCGAAATGCATGACTCAATTGTTGCCCGTATTAAAATCTTGGCCAGCATGAAAATAGACGAAAAACGAATTCCGCTTGATGGGCGGTTTAAGGTTGAAGTCGGCAAAACCAGCACCGACTTGCGTGTGTCAACTTTGCCCACGGTGTATGGCGAAAAAGTTGTTATTAGGTTGTTAAAAGAAGAAGGGCAGGTTTTTACCTTTCGTGACCTTGGACTCAGGGGGCTATCGCTTAAGCGGTTTGAAGAAGCAATTATAAAGCCAAACGGCATGGTGTTTGTTACCGGGCCAACCGGTTCGGGTAAAACCGTTACCAACGCCGCAGCCCTGGCAAAATTGAATACCGTGCGGGTTAACATTGTTTCAATTGAAGATCCGGTTGAAATTCGAATTCCCGGGGTTTCGCATGTACAGGTAAACCCGCAAGCAGGTCTTACCTTTGCCACCGGCTTACGATCGTTTTTACGACAAGACCCAAACATTATCATGGTTGGTGAGGTACGTGATGGTGAAACTGCCGAGCTTGCGGTACACGCAGCACTTACCGGTCACCTTGTGTTATCTACTTTGCACACCAACTCAGCGGCCGGTGCGTTACCAAGGTTGTTAGACATGGGTATCGAAGCCTTTTTGTTGGCTTCTACTGTTAATGCAGTTTTGGCACAACGGTTGGTACGGCGTATTTGCGAGGTATGTAAAGAAGACTATGATCCCCCAGAGGAGATAGTAAAAGATATTGAAGGTATATTGTCAAATGTTGAGGCATCACACATGCTCATGAGCAAAGACAAAGAAATTGCCGAGGCAGTCGCCAAAATTAAAAAAGGCAGTTACAAGTTGTATCGGGGCAAAGGGTGTGACAAGTGCGGCAGTACAGGTTACAAAGGTCGAATTGGGATTTTTGAAGTACTTGAAATGACACCTGAAATTGCAGAATTGACCTTACAGAATAAGCCCGCTAACATTATTGAAGCAACCGGAATTGAACAAGGTATGTTAACTTTAATTCAAGACGGATATTTAAGGGTGTTAGAAGGCGCAACAACACTTGAAGAAGTAATGAGGGAGGCAAAAACATAGTGTGTACTTTGTGCGTTTTACTGTACACTAGTTAAGTTAAGTAAAAGAAAATGGCAATTAATATACCGCAACTGCTCGAAAAAGTTTTAAACATGAGTGCATCGGACTTGCACTTAACGATTGGTATGAAACCGATCGTGCGTATTAACACCACCCTCTCCCCGCTTGAAGACGAACCGCTTCTTGGTGTTGACGACCTAAACTTTTTTCTAACCAAGGTGCTAAACGAAGAACAAAAAAATATCTTTGAAGTCAACAAAGAAGTGGACTTTTCGGTGGCACTTAGCAACAAAGCACGATTTAGGGTTAATGCATATTATCAAAAAGGGTATCCGTCTGTAGCATTGCGTGTTATTCCGATGATTATTCCGACTTTTGAGCAGTTATCACTGCCACCGGTGCTTGCGCGTCTGACCGAGTTAAAGCAGGGATTAATTTTGGTAGTGGGACCAACCGGACACGGAAAGTCGACCACTATTGCCTCGATGATTGACCGTATTAACGAATCACGGTCTGAACATATTATTACGATTGAAGATCCAATTGAATATATTTTTACTAACAAAAAATCACTTGTAGAACAGCGCGAAATGTATTTAGACACGCACTCGTGGGACGGCGCACTGCGTGCAGTACTAAGACAAGACCCGAACGTGGTGTTTATTGGCGAAATGCGTGACACCGAAACAATTCAGTCGGTCTTAACAATTGCCGAAACAGGCCATTTGGTGTTTGCAACCCTGCACACCAACTCGGCCTCACAAAGTGTCGACAGAATGGTAAGCTCCTTTCCCGAAGCCAAACAACTGCAAATTAGACTACAGCTGGCGCAAAGCCTAGAAGCAATTATTTCACAGCGGTTGCTGTCGTCGGCAGAAAAAGGTGCAGTACCGGCACTTGAGCTTTTGCTGGCAAGTGACGCCGTGCGTAACCTGATTCGCGAAGGTAAATCGTTCCAGATAGATAACGTAATTGCCACCAGCAGCAACATTGGGATGACCTCACTTGATTCAAGCCTTGCACTCTTAGTTGAACGCGGAGACGTATCGTTAGAGGAGGCGATGAAATTTTCACTAGATCCTGCCCGCCTTAGGAATCTTATAAAGGGATAATACTTAAAGATGGCCATTTTTACCTATATTGCAGTTGATAAAAATGGAGTTCGCAGAACGGGAAATGTTGACGCGCACACTAAAAATGCTGCGGTAAATCTACTAAAAGAAGAAGGACTATATGTTCTTTCGCTCCAAGAAAAAAGATTAAACATAAATGAAACCATTGGTAGTATTCGAGGCGTACCATTTACCGAGGTAGTGTCATTTACCCGACAGCTTGCCACCATGATTGATGCGGGTCTTACAGTGACCAAAGCGCTTGATGTGTTGGCACAACAAACTACAAACCCAAAATTCAAAAGCTCGCTGTTAAACATCTTGCGTGATGTCGAAGGCGGCGCCGCTCTTGCCAACGCATTTGGGCGTTATCCGGAAATTTTTTCAACTACCTATCAAGCACTGGTGCGTGCAGGTGAGGCGTCGGGAAAGTTGGACACCATTTTAATGCAGTTGGCAGACACTATGGAAGCCCAACGGGATTTACGGTCAAAATTTAAGGCGGCCATGATTTATCCGGTTATTGTTACGCTTGCCATGGCCGGCGTGTTTGTAATTTTAATGGTATTTGTTATTCCAAAACTTGCAAACATGTACACCAGTCTAGATGTAGAACTGCCGCTAATTACAAAAATTATGATTGGAGTGTCGGATTTTATGAGTCACAATCTAGTTTTACTAGCAATCTTAGGTATTTTTGCAGTGGTTGGACTTAAGTACTTGGCGCAAACCGAAATCGGGCGGGGTATTTTATCGATGCTTGCTTTTAGAACACCGGTTTTTGGCAAAATTAACAAAAAAAGAGAACTCACCGAATTTACCAGCACCCTTGCGCTGTTAATTACATCCGCAGTACCAATTGTTGATGCTTTGCATATTGTGGCAAACGTAGTAAACAACCCGGGCATTAAAGGTGGTGCACGCAATGCCGCCACCAGCATTGAAAAGGGCGGAAGCTTATCGAGCTATTTAAAAAGTGATTCTACCTTTCCTCCCCTACTTGGAAACATGGTCGAAACCGGTGAAGCAACCGGTAGGCTTGATGAGGTGTTAAAAAGAGTTTCGGAATTTTTTAGGCAAGAAACCGAGCACGCGGTTGCGGGGTTGTCGGCGGCACTTGAACCGGTAATTTTAATTATGCTGGGTGTTATGGTTGGGTTTATGATTATTTCTATTATTGTGCCAATTTATCAAATTACGACTGCTATATAAGTCTTGAAATGTGCTAGACTTTAGTTATGGAACATAAGAAACGTGGATTTACTTTAATTGAACTCTTAATTACCATCTCAATTCTGGGTATTTTATCGGGCATTATTATAAGTGTGATTAATCCGGGTTCTTTATTGTCGCAGGCACGTGATGCCGAGCGGTTGTCTGATTTGGATTCTGTCGCAAAGGCAATTAGTTTGGCAGAGGCAGATGGCGAGCTGGAATTTATAGATACGCAGGGCAGTCCGGGATCAAGTACACAAGCCGGCCAAGCAGTAGACGGTAGCGGCTGGGTAGTATACACAATACCTAGCGGACAAACCGGTCTAGGCAGATTTTTAACTGCGCTCCCGCTTGATCCAGTAAATGACACAGTGGATGAAGTGACCTATGAGTATCTGTATGCAAGTGATGGTACTAGTTTTGAACTAAACACTATTTTGGAATCATCAAAAAATGCGGCAAAAATGACAACCGATGGTGGTGATGACCCGGACGTATACGAAATTGGTACTGCCTCGGGACTTAGCTTAATTTCGCCCGGCGGTGGCCCAGCACCTCAATAGCGCGAAATGTACTTTGCGCTCTTTTTTGTAGGACTATTTTTTGGCTCATTCCTAAACGTTGTTGCCGATAGACTTGTAAATGGCAAACCACTGGTGTTTGGTAGATCAGAATGTGACAACTGCAAACACCAACTTGCGGCCAAAGATCTACTGCCACTTGTAAGCTTTTTCAAAACCGGCGGCCGATGTGCCTACTGCAACATTCCACTATCGTACTACTATCCCCTATCCGAAGTACTCACCGGCTTGGCCTTTGCGCTTGCGGCGTATTTGGTAGATTTGCGTGCTAACTTAGGAGCCGGCACTGCATGGGTTGGGTTTGGCTTTTTAGGTGTTGTGTTTTGCGTGTACATTGTGCTGTTTTTAACCGACATTAAGTACAGGCTTTTGCCAAACAAAATTACCCATCCCGCGATTGTGTTTGTATTTGTGTTTTTGCTTGC
This sequence comes from uncultured Candidatus Saccharibacteria bacterium, assembly GCA_964464645.1. GTDB lineage: Bacteria > Patescibacteriota > WWE3 > UBA101185 > UBA10185 > CAYXGU01. Next base: position 16,372 of record CAYXGU010000003.1, on the reverse strand, counting down.
AAATGTCGTATTTGCGGCGGCGATGTCGCGCTACGATTTGGCCACAGATGATTTTGGCAAGTATCTTTTGCAGGCCGGGTTGTGGAACAGGCGCATGGATGTGTTGCTGCGTAGCTTTGGGTTGACGTTGGTAAGCGCCTTTGGGTTGACCGCGTTTTTTTGGGTGCTGACTAAAATTAAAAACGGCCAGGCCATGGGCGGGGGCGATGTAAAACTGGCACTGTTGATCGGGCTGTTTAACGGTTTCCCCTTGAACATGCTGGCAATCTTTTTAGGGTTCTTAAGCGGTGCGGTTGTGAGTTTGGGCCTGATTGCAGTTAGGCGCAAAACCATGCGCGACACTGTGCCGTTTGGCCCGTTTTTGATTTTGGGGAGTGTGGTTGCGCTGGTGTGGGGTAAGGAGCTGTTGGAGTGGTATTTTAGGTTGTTTGCGTTTTTTTGACCAACTCCTGCTTTTTTTGTAACAAATTTGCATTAAAATCTAGTATTCCCTTACCCTATATTATTTGATATACTCCAACCACTATAGGATTTTGAGTTGGGAGCCAAAAAAGGAGTGCAAAATGGTGAGGTCAGTAGTACTCCTGCTAATTGCAGGAGCTCTGTTGCTTGCAACATCCTCAGTGGATGTGCAGGCAGTTGAAAGCGGCCCATGGTGCGGGCCGTTTGGAATTACCTACCAGGAGGAATCGCCTTCTGGTGAGGAAATAACTTTGTTGTCGGGTTGGACCCTCTTGGGGGTCCAGTTTGAAGTCCTGAAGGAGCCGCGGCTCCGAATGGACGCTGTCGAGGTTTCTGGTGGGTGTGCCAGAACTCGAGTTTTGTATGAGCTCGAGGAATTTAGGCTCGGAGACAGAAGATTCTGGATCCGGGATATCACAGCCCTGGGTCCGATGGGGCAAGAGTCCAGTGTGTGGGAAGTCACGCTGGTCATTCTTGACTAGGTTTGTTCGTCCCCACCGGGAAGCAGTTTCCGGTGGGGGTTTTTTATTGTATTGCATACCATTGTAAATTCTAATAGTATGTACGTATGCTCGAGAGTGAGTTAACAAACTCTCAATTACAATCTTATGCACCTCTTGAACCTCATGTAGACAGATCAATACTTCGGAAAATTCGTAAACTACGAATTAATTTAAGGTTTCCAAAAAGACTGGTTGGTGTTGCTATCCTATTGTTTTTGTTTGTCTTGATTCTATTTGCTGGTTATTTTTGGTGGTTTAAATCTAATTTAGGTGGGCAACAAAAAGAAGTAACAAATCAAAATACTGAAAATGTGTTTAGCAATACACATGGCGAGGAAAGTCTATTTAGTGGGTTACTTACAAAAGTTACAGAAAATGTTGAGCAACAAGAATATAAAAAATATAAACCTGTTGGGTTAAGTGGCACATCATATTTATACTACGCCGGCACACCACTTGAGTTTACAATGAGAATGGGTACTGTCAGAGAAATCAGTGGAAGAACTCTAACCATAAATAATGACGGAGAGACAGCGGTGCTTGATATTCCACAAGAAGTGACCGTTTATAAATCTGGCGGGTCCGAACCGATTTACATTAGGATTGATGAAATTGAAAAAGGAGACTATATTAATTATAGTGAAAAAGCTGGTACAATTTCCGTACGTAGAGATAAATGAAAAAATGAGAGTATTGAGCAACAACACACCAAACAAGTTTACAAGGAGAGTAGTATTACTCACCCTTATTTTCGTTACATCTTTGATTTCTGCAGTAGCATTGTTTTCAGAAATCTCTTATGCCCAATGTTTACCGAGAACAGGCGAGCATGAGTGTCTGGTTGAATCTGCAAACTGCCAGGCTTGGGGACCTGATACACTGAAATACTTTACTCCAGAACCAGACAATAATTGCAATAATGGTAATGGTTGTGGTGCATTTCCTGGTACGTACTGCTATTTCACCCAAGAGTGTTATTATTGTCCTAATCAGTGCGCAGATAGCTGTTGGGACTCTTCTCCCGTAAACATAATTAAAGGTTTTGTATACGACTGTAATGGAGTGCCCGTTAGTGGTGTAACCGTATTGGCAACAGATATTTTAAATTCAGACACCGCAACCGATGAAACTGACAGCAATGGTTATTATCACATAGACGATTTGGTTGACGGGCCTGAGCTTTATAATGTTCAAGTCCAAAGCTTCCCAAGTAGAAGTGCATGTAATATTGGTGGAGTCAATTATGTCACAACCTACGCACCTACTTGGAAATTGGGTGGAATACCTGTAGATGGTACACATAGAATGGAATGGACTTTTTCCAACTTGGATGTTGGGGGTGGAAATTGGTATGGTGATACAATTCTCGGTTCAAGTTCTTATTCTTATCAGAGATTTGGAGAATTTGGCAACGGCTGTACAGGTACTTGGGGTCAATCCCAAGCCGAGGAGCGCTGTAACTTTAGATACGAAAACAACCCTCGCGCAACTGTTGAATTTACAGGCGAAAGCTTAGCCACAAGAACCAAAACAATAAACAACGGACAATCAGTATCATTTACAATAAACGCAGATGGTGATCTTGAAGATCCATTTGCACTAATTCCAATAGATTGGGCTAAACTGCGTGTTTGTACACCTGGTCAAGATTGTAACAACTCAGCCAACTATTCAGAGTTTTTACACTGCGAGCGCCCGCCACTTGGTGGTGGCGGGAGTCCGAAGTATACATGTAGCGGTAGCTATAATAATTTTACAATTGCAGGAGACTATAAAATTGCTGTCACCGGCAAGAATGGTACTGGTAATTTTTGTTCAGGATATCCTGGGGGGCAGCCCGGTTCGAATGGTGAATGCGATTCAGGTGTTAACGATTACTTAACCGTAACGGTTTTGGCACCCCCAGTAAACGATCCGCCGACTGGTACACTAAGTGGTAATGGGAGCTTTACCGACATTTCCGTCAATCTTAATTCTGTCGTTGCCTTTGCGTTGGAAGCTAATGATGTAACAGCTAGTGTAGAAACAATGTGGTTACATAGATGTATAGATGGACCAACTGCTGGTAACGATTGTACAAATGTAACGAACTGGAGTGCGGTTCAATCATTTTCCTGCGGAGGTACCACTTGCACCGGAACTCGCAATCTTACTATAAGTTCACTCTCAGAGCACTATTTTGCAATTAGAGCTCTAGATGATCCTAACACTGGTAGCCCGTTAGTCTGCGAAGGTCGAAAGCGCTGGGTTACATCATTACCAGAACCAAGATGTCAGTCAGGAAGCGATGCAATTAGGGTAACCGTCATTCCACCGCCAAATGTTCCGCCAACCGGAACACTTGATTTTACTTCAGATTTTATTGGACAACCGGCGAGGATTGTCAGTCCTGGAACGTCGGTTGCATTTGCGGGAACTTTGGCAGATTCAGCGGGTGGAACAATAGCAAATGGTGCAATGAAAAATTGTGGCGCGAATGCTCTTTGTGTAGCGGAGGGTTCTGGAGACACTTCCACACAAATTTCAGGAAGCGCATGTACTGGTAACACTGCCTGCGCCAACTTTTCCGGATCAAAAACCTTCAACACCCCATATGGGGATTACAAAGTGTTGGTCAGAGGTGTTGACAACGGCGGCGCAATCTGTGGAGGTTTTCCCGACTACTTACCTGCCGGAGTTACGGATTGTGGCACAGAAGATTCTGTTGTTGTAACTGTTAACCAGTTTCCGTCAGCAACGATTGACTTTACATATCCAGCTATAGCTGTGGGAGATCGTACACTTATGATCGCTCCTATTTCTCAGGGAGGTACCGGTTTTAAAACAGAGGTAACTGCTTCTGATAATTCAGTTCCGGTTGAATTCAACAAGACACGTTTTTGCGGTGGTTTCAACTGTACAAGTTCTACACAAGTAGCAAGTTGTGATGAGACTAACACGGCTAATCCGGATATATGCGAATACAATTCTGTTGGTACTGCAGCATTTGACACGCCCGAAGATTATTGGGTATTTGCCCAAATTAAGGATCCCGATACTTGGTGGTGTAGCGGATATCCAAATTATGTACCACCTGGAGATCCACCACTTATACCAGCACACGCACAATGTGACCCGACAGGAGATAATGATTGGCTAAAAGTTATTGTAAACGACACTCCTTACGGCCAAATACTTGCGCCTGATTACACTTCGCGCAACTTTACAGTGGAAGCTGGTACCGAGATTAATTTTAGCGTGCAGGCTTGGGATACTGATCAGGGTGCTCGAGCAGTTCAATACCGGCTATGCGAAAATCTTACTGATGCAGCTTGTTTAGAATCGTCATCTTCAATTGTAAGAACATGCAGTCCTTTGCAAGGTAACCCGGGTGAAATGAAGACTTGTGATTACACTGCTCCGGGAACCCTAGCCCCCGGTAACTACACTTTGGTAGCAAGAATTAGGGATTACGCTGGGGACACAAACGAAGTAATTAACGAATGGTGCGATGGGTTTCCAAATGCGGATCCGACACGACCTGATTGCGCAACGCACGGAATACCCGCAAACTACGACTACATTAAATTCACAGTCGAAAAACCGCCGTATGCCCGCATAGGCGTTAACGTAGGTGGTGTTGTTAACTTTGACCAAAGAGTTTGGAATGTGAATCTTAACGAAACAATTAACTTTAGAGCCGAGGCTTGGGAGGACGAACAAGATATAGACGAAATTGAGATTAGGCGTTGTACCAGCGGTGTTAACTGTTCAGGTAGTTCATCGTCCGTTATTCTTAATGAGTGTCTTAACAATTACAATCCGGGAGTATATCCAAATAATCCGGCTGTGTGTCCTGCAGCATGGACTCCAACCGCAACCGGAACATACGGCGTTTTGGTGCGCGCAAAAGATACAGGGACTGGTTTTTGGTGCGATGGCTACAACAATTCAAGCAGTGGGTGTGCAGTACTTCCTATCCCCTTTGATACTTGGGATCTGTTAACCATAAATGTAACCGAAGAATTGGTAAACCAAGTTCCAACCGGTACAGTTGATTTTTGCGCCTCGACAACAGGGCCGTGCAATATAGACCCTGCCATACGTACTAAAACTATTAGCCCAAGTGCCGGTGAGCAAGTGCGTGTACGAGCAACCGGTAACGATGCGCCGGGTGACGGAGACACAGGTCTTGCAAATGTAAAAATCAAGTACTGCGACACTGCAAATTCAGACTGTAGTGTTCCAGGAAACTGGTTAACTGCGGCTACTGAAACCGCGTGTGGTGACAGTTGTACGACAACACCCACCATAACTTTTACAGCTGACCCCACGCTTACCAAGACATACGAGGTCATAGTTACTGCTAAGGACAATCATCCAGAGTTAGCACTTGAGTGCCATGGAAACATCTTACCTCCTCCTCCATGGGACACCCGTTGTGACGCAATTTCAAACACCTACGACTTTTTAACAGTTACGGTGCTTCCGACACCAAACGAAAGTCCCACGGGTGTTATAGGACTGGACGATGGAACTATTCCAATTACCAATGGTGGTGACTACATCTTACAACCCGGATCATATGATTTTAGGGCAGTGGGTTCCGATAATGATTCTGGTGTGTCATCAGTGGAGATAAAACGTTGTAATTGGACCACTACTCAATGTTCGATTCCGGCATTCTGGGAATCTGTATCCACAAACGGCTCGTGTTCGGGTACAACCTGCTTTGAAGAAACACCAATTACCTTCCCGACCCCACCAGGTCCACCTGGAACTCAGCACGTTTGGAATGTAATAGTGCACACAACAGATACAAATTCTCCGGCTGGTGAGTGTCACGGTTCTGATATATTTGGCGGTGCGCGATGCGATCGAACGGTTGGAAACGAGGATGTGGTTGTGGTACGAGTTGAGGTTCCAGTAACTACCCAAGATCTTGGCGGAAGAACCTTGGTTGTTAATGACGAATGTAGTGAAATTGAGGAACTAACTAACGCAAATGTAGCGTCGCTAAGTTCAAGGTTTGAGTCCGCTTCGGGGACTGTATTTGGATCATGGAATGGCTCCGCCGCGACATACACAATACAAGATGTTCCCGAAGAACTAGGGGCAGTGTGCGCACAACAAAGCATTGCAAAAATTGGAGATCCAACTAAGGCCTATCAACTTAGGTGTATAAATGGCTCAAGTGTGTTGCTTGGGTCATGCTCGGCGGCATTTACTCCCTCGGGAACTACCGGACCGATTGATCTTGGCTATGTTGAGTCGGACTTATACGCAAGCGCATGGTTTCTTGGCGACAGAGGTGATGTCTTTGCGCCAATAATAGCCGTAAACGTGCCTGATGTCACTACACATACTTACGACTTTTTAGCACCACTTACTGCAACAAATGACGATTCGACCGTCTTTGGAAACTTAATAAACATTTTTGACGATACAAAGATCGCAGCCAGTGGCAGTTATATTGAAGGTTTTTCAGACACTATGTGGCCAAGCGACTTTTCGTTTGAGCATCCTGATTGGGCAATTTCGATTACAGATCCGGCTTATTTTACTGGCAACAATGTTCTTGCTCGAATTGAGCCTGGAAAGAGCTATTATGCTTCTAGTTCTTTGTTCGAACAGTGGCAGGCATCGTGTGCGTCTGCATGTCCGTATGATCCGTATGGAACAACCGAAGGCGTTGCAGTAATTTACCTTTCGGGGGATCTTACAATCTCAAAGCGCGTTTCAACTACGGCAGTTAATCAAAGATACCTATTGATAGTAGATGGTAAAGTCACATTTTCTCCAAGCGTTGGCGGTTCTGTTACGCCAAGTTCTACCCCCAGCTTTCGAATGGGTATTGTCGCAAAGGACGATATAGTTTTTGAAACATACGGTGGGTCTCCAGTTGATATACGTATTCTAGTAATTGCGCCATTTGTTAGCCAAGGCGACATCATTATAGAACGCGATTTGGGTGTAGGTAATCTTCAACAACCGGCTGTAATGGTTTCATATGACCCGCTGTTCATCAGAAGCATTGGGAAAGTTGATGGAGTTGGTGTTTCAGATGTAATTTGGAGTGTAACGGAGGGCAATTAACATGACTAATTTAACTAACTTACAAGCACAAAATCAAAAAGGGCAGGTTTTGCTATTTGTAGTTGTGACCATGACTATTGCACTGGCGCTTGGTGTCGGGATCTCTTTAGAAACTTTATCTTCGCTCTCAAACATTTCAGATACCGATACTTCACAACGGGCACTCGCTGGTGCCGAAGGTGCGGTTGAGCGTGTACTTGCCTTAACCGACACACAGCTTGCGGGTGTAATGGCTGGAACTATAGTAGGATGTACAGATGCGGGTTTTGAGGCACCGGTGAATGAGGGCGATCCGTGTCGTTTAACAATCGAGGCCACTGATGGTGCTGATGTAACAGTTACAGTTGATGTGGCAACATTTAACACAAATAATGATTCAGACGATGCTTATGAGTTTTATGTTGCACAAAACGAAGTCAAAGAAGTATCTCTTGTAGGTTATTCAGCTGGGACTGTACGTGTATGTTGGGACGAGGCAGTTGATATTTATTACCATACCTACACCGCAAGTGCTGAATCCAAAAAAGGCATTGTACTGTGTGCTGGTGGCAACTGTTCTAGCGGGTGGGATATTGTTGGGCACGATCAAGTAGCCTCATCAAGCTTGGCGGGTCCAAATTGTGTCGATGCCGTTGTGCCGCCAAACTCGCTTGGTATTAGATTAAGACCATTTAAAGAAGGTGCCAACTTTTCGGTTTCTGGGATTGGTCAAGCACTTCCCACGCAGGGTTACCGAATACACACGCAGGCATTTTTAACAAATGAAGATACCGATACCGACAAATTGCTTAGGTCCGTTACTGCCTATAAATCAAATCCTTACGCGCCGGGAATATTTGACTTTGCGATTTATGCAGGCTCTTCCCTATCTTCTGGGCCTTCCGTGACTGAGGGCGGTCATTAACACCAAAAAAGACAGTATGCTTGACAAAGGAGTGTTTGTTTCTCATACTTAGAAAGTCAGAGAAAAAAAAGAAAGAATCTGCCCATGATCCTTTTTAATTCGTTAAAAACAAATTCACAATCACATAGCAAAAAATTGCATATTTCGGGAGGGGGTGGGAACGAATGACTAAATTAACACAAAAAGGTTTTACATTGATTGAGCTTTTGATCGTCATCGTTATTATTGGTATTTTGGCTGGTATCGTGATTGCTGTTATAGATCCCGCTGCTTCACAGAGAAAAGCGGCAGAGTCAGTAATTAGAGCTAATGTTGATAAGGCCTGTTTAGCACTTTTTGCCTGCGGTAATACTTCTCAAATTGCTGGGGGATGTGACACTAGAGCCAAGATTGGTATGGCTGCGAAAGGAAACATGGACGGGATTCCAACAACGTCTGAGTATTATCTACTCAACGCATTACCCACAGGAGCTAATACTGTTGACTTAGCTGTTGCAGCTGGAGACAACGACACTCTTTACTTTGCGGGCGACTCAAATGGAGACGCCGCCGCGGGTTGTGTCTTTTACTGTGGATACAATTTTTCAACGGATACTGTTGCTAACAATGTACAAGCCTTGAACGCCGCTAACTGTGTAGTTCAGTAGTTGAGTGGTTAGGTTCTCACGAGTTTTCTTTGAAAAAGGCCTCTTTCGAGGCCTTTTTCTTATCTATAATTCCATAAAAAACAGTTGCAAAAATCCAAAACCCTGTATACCATTAAGGTAGATGAAGTTACTGCCTAAAAAGTCTAAAAATACTCCAAAGCACTCCGGTTTTACCATCATAGAAGTTTTAATAGTTGTAGTTTTGCTAAGTATCCTCTCTGGTTTAGTAATAATGATCATCGACCCCGCCGCCCAACGCGACAAAGCCCAATCAGCTACAAACCAAGCAACCGCCGAAAAATTAGTACAAGGTCTACAGGCGTATTACGCAGCCGAAGGTAACTACCCCGACCCCGAACCAGACCCATTTTCTGAGCCAATGGATCCAGTTGCTAAAGTATACTTAAATTCTTGGCCTGAGGGGTTTATTTACTATGCAACCGCACCACTTAACAACTTTTCGGTATCCGGGCCAATGACCGACGATCCGGAAGGTCCGCGAGTTAAATACTTTAATTTAAGTGACCCATCACAAGACCAGTGCGGTGGGCAGATTTTGCTTAACTGTCCAAATGGCAACTTGCCATTTGATTCGTCTGGCTGTGTAACATTAACAGGCGTAACTTGCGTTGGCGGTGGTGAAGATGAAGGTGTTGGACCGGCGCCTGAATAAGACCACTTAAAATGCACACTTCTACCAGCAAAAAGAATTCAGGTTTTACGCTTGTTGAGTTATTGATAGTTGTTGTGCTTATTGGCATATTGTCGGGTATTGTTATTTCGGTTATTGATCCCGTGCGCCAGCGCCAAAAAGCCGAAACTGCCACCAGAATTGCCACAATCGAAAAGCTTGTCACAGGGCTTGAAGCATATTATGGTGCCGAAGGCGTGTACCCAACAACTGCAACTGCAGGCAATCCCCTACCCGACACGCCAACACTTGCAAATATTATTTCAGCGTGGCCCGACGGTTACTACTATAGCTATGATGCAACAACACAGCAGTTTTGCATTTCGACAACTATGGTCGAAGAGCCGGTTTCGCCGGAAACTTATCTAAAATATATTTCACTTGACCCTGCTAATCCAGGTGCTGAGTGTACAGGGCAATTATTGATAGATTGTCCGTCTGAAATGGCATGCCACCAAGACCCCGACCACAATACAGGTTGTGTCACGTTGCAAGATGTTGTCTGCCCATAATTTTTAACTCTTGCCCACACACTAAATTCTCCGTATACTTTTTGTAGTGAATTCAAAACTGCCTAAACAATCACTTGGTTTTACCATTGTTGAGCTCCTTATTGTAGTCATGCTTATTAGTGTGCTTGGTGCAATAATAATGTCGTTAATTAACTCCTCGGGTATTCGCGACAAGTCATACGATGCCCAGCGCAAGGCGGATTTAGGCAAACTGGCGGCAGCTCTTGAAGTTTATTATGCAGATCATAGATCATATCCTAGTACCGGTGGAGTTTGGGAATTAGCATGGAGTGAAACCGGTGCACTAGAGACTGTGCTCCAAGACTCCAACTATATAAACAAAATCCCAATAGACCCTAAGGCACCAGAAGGTTTACCACCGAGTGATCCATGCGACAGCCCAGAATATTTTAGATATAATTACAGATCAGACGGTACAGGGTACTATCTTACGGCCATTTTAGCAGCTCCCGATGTCTCTCATGACAGCGTTGATTGCGGTACACTAAATGGGTGGAATCCTTCAGGGTGTGTAGACTATTACACGGTAGGGTTTTGCTATGGACTCGAAAATCCATAAACTGTGCGCTATGCCGCGTACTTCTCAGACAGCACAGCTTGGTTTTACCATTATTGAGCTGCTTATTAGTGTGGCAATCATTCTTGCAATCTCAGGTGTTATCATGCTAGTTGTTCGCCCAACCGAACTAAGACAACGTGGGCGTGATGAAAAAAGATTATCAGACATTTCGGTGCTGGAAAGGGCCCTTTCAGAATACGTACTTGATAACCAAACATATCCAGATGCGGCCAATACTTTGCGTATTAGCACTTCCCTTCCCCTTAACAACTCCGGGCCATTGGAACAAGTTACCGCCGGCTGGTTAAGTGGACTTGATAATTATTTAGCAAAACTGCCCACCGATCCCATAAATAATGCCACGTATTTTTATTCTTATCAGCACAATGGTAAGGATTTTGAACTAAACGCACAGCTTGAATACTATGTCGATCTAAGTGCAAATGACGGCGGAACAAGTGATGCGGTATATGAAGTTGGCTCACTGCTAACTATTTTATAACTGGTGCCGAGTGTGTGAGGTGTGTGCTATTATTTTACTATGCGAAAACCACTCTCTGCCCACGGTTTTACCTTAATTGAGCTTGTAATTGTGATTATGCTTATTTCGGTTCTTGGCGGGTTGATTATGGTGTTTATAAATGCGTCCGGTGTTAATGCCAAGGCGCGCGATTCACAGCGCATAAAAGACCTAAAAGTAATTCAAACAGCGCTTGAACTTTATTACCAAGATAACAACGGTGAGTATCCACTTAGTGCAGATGAAGACCCAACCGATCGGTGGATGAAGGTTGAAGATAGCCTCATGACCAAATTCATTTCATATTATTATTTGGAAACCGTACCTAACGATCCACTAAATGATTCATCAACTGCCGATCCGTGCTCAGATCTTGGAACTTACCGTTACAGCTATAAATCCGACGGCAGTTATTACTTGCTAACAGCGCTTATGGAAGTGCCAACGTCGGATGATCCATCTACATGTGTACAGCTTAGAAACTGGGGGCAAAGCGGGTGTAGTGATTTTGCTACGCAAGACGTGTGCTATGGACTCGAAAATCCCTAATTCACAAACTGCAAGTGTGTTATTATTTTAGTATGAAATCACCTGCCCACGGCTTTACCCTAGTAGAAATGGTGGTAGTGTTAGCTCTTATTGTTACTGTGTCAGGTTTTGCTGTGCCTAGTTTTAGCAGATATATTGATGACCAAAATATTTCTCGTGCACAAACCAAATTAAAAAACGACATTCGCTTTATGCAAAGCCGAGCGCTATCAGGTGACGGGTATTCAGATGGCCTAAATTTTGTTGGCTTGCAGTTTACAACTGATGCTACATATTACGAGACTTTTAGAACAGCAGATACTACGTGTCCGGTGGGGCTTGGGTCTGTGGACGACACTATTTTTATTAATCCATCTTCTGTAACAATCCATAATCCCGATACCACATGTTTGTTTTTTTCTTATGACGACGGTGAGGTTAGCTCTAATGCCGCAAACATGGAAATATTTTTGGGAGATGCCTCAGCAACCGGCAATAATTGTGTTAGTGTTACAGTGAATAGTAATGGGCAAATAACCGAGGCCGGAGGTGCAGAATGCTTCTAAAAAATCAAAAAGGTATTGGGCTTGTTGAAACCGTTGTTGCACTTGGCGTTACCGTTGTAGTGCTTACCGCACTTGTTTCCCTCGCGGTATCTACCCTGCGTACCTCTAATCTAAGCAAACTTAAGTTACGAAGCTCAAAATTTGCAAACAGTGAGTTAGAACTTGTTCGGGCCTGTCGAGACGCGCATCAGTCATGGAACGCGTTTTTATCTACGCTTTCAGATAATAACTGTGACAGTCAGGGGTGCTATATCTCAGTTGTTGGTGATGGGCAGTTATGTGCAACGGGGTCGGATTTGGGCGTTGTAGCAGATGCAGATGGCAAAGTTTACGATCAAGGCGGTCCTTTAGAATTGTGGGTTGGGTTTACCGTTGCAGATTCTTCAGATGGGTCAATTGATCTTAATGATGAGATTGTACGGGTTACAGTTTGGACCAGATCAGACACCGGAGGTGTAGTAAGCGAAAACTTTATTTACAGCGATTTAACCGATTGGAGGGGTAATTGAGGCAATTGGGCACAGTACAACAACAAAAAGCGGGCGGATTTACACTTGTGGAAATGCTTGTCGTTGTAGCGCTGATAGCTATTACAGCAGGCGTATCCACCGACATTATTTTGTCTCTTGTGCGTACCTACAGCAAAACCAGCATTACAAATGAAGTCGACCAGGTAAGTAACCTTGCAATGCTTAAGATAGAACGTGAGTTAAAAGACGCATCAGTTGTACTAACAGCGGATACTGACGAAATAAGCTTTATTCGACAAATTGATGGTACGCCTACAGAAGTAAGTTTTTATTTTGACACAAACGGTTCCTTATGGCGAAGAGAGGGCACAATTGGGTTGGTGTCGCCCGAAATTCTTATAGATTCATCACAAATTGGCGGTGTAAAACTAAACCCTGCCACCAGCTATTTTTCCAAAATTCAGAACGACCCGGTAGTAATCAGAATTGTTTTTGATTTTGTACAGGCAAACGATACCGCCACGATTCCCTTTACCGGAAACATTCAGCTTGAAAATACGGTTGTGCTCAGAGGGACTTATTTGGAATAAGCAAATGAAGTCTGTTATGTACAGTAAAAAAAGCGGGCAAGAAGGGCAAACTCTTGTTTTAATCTTTTTTGTAATGTTGCTTGCAATGGCAATAGGACTTGGTGCATCCGAAACACTAGTAACTACATTACAAAGTTTTACCCAAACCCATACGCAGTATCGCGCACAAGCAGTCACCGAAGCTGCTCTTGAGCGGCTACTGCTTAAACCCACATCTGAACTTGCCGAGTATATTAACTTTAACAGTTGCGGGAGCGAATGTGTCCTTACAATTGTAAATGACGATGGCACAACCGATACAGCAACAATTACACTTTCATTTATTGGAAATTCTGCAGAGCCTTTTTTGGCGAAACTAACACAAAATACTGTAGCAGAGGTAAATTTAACCGGGTATCCAAACAACGGTACACTTGATGTGTGCTGGCAGTCCCCTACCGCAGGTGACTTGCCGTCTGTTGCGGGCATGATTGTATCCGGCAGTGTAGGTAATTATCAGGTGTCAGATTTTGCATATAATTCGGCAGGCACATCTTATGGTGCCAACGGCTTTGATACCGCAACAGGAGGCGGTGGGTATGACCACTGTTTTACTCTAAATGTAGGCTCAGACCCGGTATTGTTAAGGCTACACTCCATATATAACTCAGTAGATGCTTATGTTATTCCTGCCGCAAGTACAACTCTGCCAACTCAAGGCATTTTGCTCTCGGCACTTGGCACCTCGGTTGATTCCACCTACCAAGTAGCTGTACTTAAGACCGAAAGTTTTTTGCCGCTGGTCTTTGACTATGCACTTTGGTCAAAATCCACCACACAACCGTTGTCTAATTAGGAGAATTTCGGTAGACTAACAGTATGCCCATTCTAGGAATAGATCTCGGAAAACACCGCTTTCGAGTGGTTGAACTCGAGCAGGAGAAGAACTTTTTTGTGTTAAACAATTACGGAAACTATGCCGGCCCTGCACTTGAACTTAACTTTAATTCGCCCGAAGATATTGCAAGATATGCCAATGAGGTAAAAAAATTTATTGCAGATAATAGCTTTACGACTTCACATGCAGTTGTGGCACTGCCCGAGCAGGATGTGTTTATTAGGGTTATAAAAACGCCTGTAATGTCCGAAAAGGAACTTAATAACTTTATCTTACTTGGTGCCGAAGAATACATACCTATTCCGGTAACCGAAGTTACATTTGATGCGCAAATTATTGAAAAAAGACCCGAGGATATGAGTGTGCTACTTGTAGCCTCAAAAAATGAGGTGCTAAACAGATATGTTGAAGTGTTAAAAAAGGCTGGCTTAACGCCAAAAGGTCTTGAACCCGAAACACTCTCAATTGAGCGGGTTTTAGGCGACACAGCCGACAGGCCAAGTGCAAGTATTATTGTAAACATTGGCATCGCCGCAACTCAGCTAATAATTACGTACAAGGGGTTTGTGCGATTTACCAGAAGCGTGCCCATTGGCGGTGACGCACTAACATCGGCAATTCAAAAACAGCTAAACCTCGAATTCGACCGCGCCGAGGAATACAAAAAAGCATACGGGCTTGACGAAGCCCAAGTTGAGGCAAAAGTGCATGACGCAATTAAACCGGTATTCGACAGCATTTTACTCGAAATAAACAAATCTAAAATGTACTATACAACGCATAACCCCGATGTTATCATAAATCGGGTAATATTATCCGGAGGAACTGCCCTAATGCCTGGCCTACTTTTATACATTGCAAATAAATTAGACGTCGAAGCCGAACTGGCAAATCCATGGCGCACAGTTAAGTTAATAGAAAAACTAAAAGGCCGTCGCAATGAATTAATTGCGGCAGGTCCGTTGTATTCAACTGCAGTTGGGCTGGCAATGAAGAAGGTTTAAAAAATAAGATGGTACAAAGCATTAACTTAATTCCACAAGAAGAAAAGGCCGAACAAGCAAAAGAAAGTGTTGTTAGATTTAGTTCGGTAATTTCCGTTGTATTTTTGTTGGTTGTTATCGCAGTAAGCGGATTTTACTGGTTTAGAAATAGGTCAATTTCCAACCAAATCGATGTACATCAACAAAATATTGAAGATTTACGCACGGATATCTCTGCACTTTCCGAGATTGAGGTTGTAGCCCGTTCATTAGACGCAAAATACAAAACGCTAGACGAAATTTACAAAACAAGACGCAAATACTCCACCCTCTTATCTGAACTGGAAGCGCGCGTGCCCGAAACTGTAAGTATTGATTCGTTTAGTTTGTCCGGTGACGAGTTAACCGAAATAAACATTTCGGGCAAGGGGCAGGATTATTTATCTATTGCACGGTTTTTAAGCACATTGTCTGACAAGCAGTTTCCGCAGGCAGGAGAGGGCTTTGAAAATTTATTTACCGATGTGTCGCTAAATTCAGTTAATCTTGATTCACAAAGTTTGTCGGTGTCATATTTTATTGTAGTAACTTTTGATGAGGAGTTGTTGCCAAAATGAAGCGTGTAGCCATGCATGTTAACACGGGTGCGGTAAAAAGTTTTGTTGCTAATTTTATAATCCCGATTGTGTCTGTTGGTATAGCAATTTTACTAATAGTATTTTTTGTGTATCCGGCGTTTACAAAAAGCCCCGAACGAAAGGCCGAGCTCGAAGCTGCCGTTGCACTGGACGAGTCTTTGCAAGGTAAGCTTGAAAAGCTAAATACGCTAATTGATTACAGCTCAAGTGTGTCAGAAAATGATGCACTAGTGTCGGATGTACTAGCAACCGAAGCCGCAGTTCCACAGCTGCTGACCCAGATTGATCTTATTGCGCGTGAATCCGGGCTGCTAATAACAAACATGGGGTATTCCCTAACAGACGGCGAAGCTACACTTGAGCAGGCCCGTAGTGAAGTCGTACTTGACGAACACGGTAACGAGCTGGATCCTATAAATTCCCTGAAAAAAGAGGTGATAGTGTCGCTTGGGGTGTCCGGTAGTCTTGAGCAACTAATTGGTTTTCTTAGAAATCTTGAGAATGCAGGTAGAGTTGTAAATGTTACCTCAGTAAGGTATACAAACAATACCGAAGACACTGCGGCGGTTGAGGCCTCTTTTGTTCTTAGCTCACCGTATGTAGAAATTATTACAAACGCAGTGACTGACGATCCAATTACCTTTGATCTCGAGGATCAGGGGTTTCAAGATCTGCTCAGCACGCTAAAAGAGCTTAGAATTTACCGTATTTCGATTGATGACACTATAGATATAGGTGGACTAAGGCTTACCGAAGAGGAATTAGTCGAAGAAACCGAACCGGAGGTACCTGTACAGCAGGAAGAGCCACAAGAATTCCCCGATGA
>CAYXGU010000002.1:0-28914 GCA_964464645.1 uncultured Candidatus Saccharibacteria bacterium | reverse complement strand
GTAACAGCAAGATAAACATAGGGCGTGAGAGATCAGGAGCCCCTCCAACATGAAAAATCATGCCATAGTTTTTTGCATATAGTCAGATATGCAAACTCACTGGCCTCCACACAGTAAAATGTGTGTCCTTGCGTAGTGCCGAAATGCACACGCCAGAGAACCCTGCCTCCGGGTGACTCGAATTATTTCTGACATTTAATTGGAATGCCGAATCAAATTGTGATTTTGGTATTTCAAGTCTCTTTGCGGCCCAGCGGCGACAAACATTTTTTTGTGGTCGTTGCTGGGTGAGTGCATCTAGGTTATTTAGCAGTATCTTGTTAAGTTTTGTTGTTTATTTTCAATGAAAGCATTTTGTACATAATCGCAACTATCTCAGCTTTATTTACAGAATGTTCTCATTGAAGAACAAAAAAATTGAAACCCAGCCCAGGGAATGCCCATCTATATGATTGGAAGACATCAAAAATGTCCGCGTTGTTGGGCGATTCAAGGCAACGTGTGGAGTAAAAAATGGATTATGAGTTAGCACTAAAAGAATCGTATGAGGATTACGTGAAATGCAGCGCGGCGGGCGTCCTGATCGACGCCAGTGGGCTCCAGCCATTTGCCCTTGGGGAGGGGGGAAAAGTGGTGACCGATTCAACCCACACAGAGTGGGGGCCGGAGCATGAAGTCTGGGGTATGGGATCGACGCGGGCAACAAGGACGTGGTCGAAACACAAAATCGAGGGACGCCCGGAGGGCATCGCCCTTGGAGATGACTTCGGGTGGAGAGAAGACGTCACACACCCTCGCCGCCAGACACTAATAATCAACCATAGGCTGGGATACCAGCACTTTTCCAGCTTTGAGGAGTTTGAGGCTGCAGCAATGCGCGCCGCAACCAACCGTGGGATGATAGATTGGGCCGAAGTTGTGACCCGGCAGAGCTGGATGCTCCAGTTCGAGATGCCGGTGATTGTGGGAGAAGAGGGCTTTGCCTCGGCAAAAAAAGAAGTCGAAGAGTACGACGACTTCTGGACGCCGAAGGGTGTCCGGTATGTGCTGAATAAAATTCAGTACGACGCCGCCCTAAAAACGGCAGTACGTACCGGCGTGTGGGTAGTGTCACGATCAGGTGAAGATATTGAGCTGCGTGAGGCAGCCGCTCTCTGTCTGATCAAGTATAATCCTCCGTACTACGGTATGGAGTGGGGACCGATAAAGGTCCAAAAAAAGGTTGCGTAGCAACCACTGAGCCTCGTTAGTGTCTCTGAAGCTCGAGACCTCCGCCATTTGGCGATCGTCTCTTCTCGAGCTTCACTCCAAGATCTTTACTTTGTAGAGTTTTTGGAGTGATTTAGAGTTTGCATAGCGTTCATGTACGCAATAACGTACCACTTATCGAACACCGATGAACCCAGCAAGACCCTCTTATAAACTAAGCAGAAGGTAGGACTGCTTAATCCTTGTGAGGGGGTCTTGCTGTGTTTAGAACTTTAATATACACTTGACTGTACACTTAACTATACATATACTTCTTACATGGACTACATTTCAACAACCGAACTACGCACAGAATCCCTGCGGTTGCAGGATTCGTTAGCCAAAGGAAAAAGTACATACTTAGTGCATAGATCCAAAATTATTGGTGTAATAGAGCCGTACACAAACGGCTCAATTGTTACTACAAAAGAAGCCTTAGATAAACTTTCAAATGCATTTAAGACCGGAAAAAACTACTCTTACAAAAAGAGAAAGGAGTTGTACTTGAAGCATCTGGAAGAAAAATATGGAAAACGTATTTCTTGACACCAACATATTTATTGATATAGCAGAAGGCTGGGATGTAATGCTTAAAAGTATGCTATCAGGCTCAAAGACGTATTTGTCTATTTCGTCAATAGGAATATGGATAGACGTTTATAAACACAAAGTACCAAACACCAAGTTTTCTAGTTTGTTTAACGCGTTTAATCTTGTAAACATAACGCCAGATCTTGCCCATAAATCCCTTTCAGGTCCAACTGCATTCCGCGGCCGAAGCAGGTTGCGATATTTTTTTGACCAAGGACAAAGTTTTACTTGAAATGGGGTATTTTGGAAAAGTAAGAATTGCAGCAGATTTGCTCTAACAATGGTTCCAAATGAAATGCTCGTTGCACTCGCTACCATTTGGCAGTTAAATTTATACCCAACTAAGATATAATCCTTGCATGTCACTTTCTATAGGCATTATCGGTCTACCCAACGTGGGGAAATCCACGCTATTTAACGCGCTTTTAAAGCGTCAAGTTGCCCTTGCCGCAAATTATCCTTTTGCAACAATCGAACCAAATGTGGGCATCGTGAGTGTTCCTGACTCGCGCTTAGAAGTGCTTGCGCAAATCGTCGAAACCGATTTTAAAACCCCACCACAAAAAATTACGCCTGCAACCATAAAATTTTACGATATTGCAGGCCTTGTTGAAGGTGCATCAAGAGGCGAGGGGTTAGGGAACAAGTTTTTAGCACATATCCGCGAAGTTGATGCGCTTGTACATGTTGTGCGGGCTTTTGACGATCCGAATGTGATAAAAGAGGGGAGTGTAGATCCGCAGCACGATTTGCAAATAATAAACACAGAATTAATATTGGCTGATCTGGAAGTTCTAGACAAAAGAATAACCAAACATGAAACAACCTTAAAAAAAGACAAAACTCCCGAAAACGTTAACAAGGCGGATTTCTATACAAAGGTCAGAGGGGTGCTAAACGCTGGGCAGCTGTTAACAAATCAGGACTTCTCACGTGAAGAACTAGGCTATTTGCAGGAACTAAACCTGTTAACTTCAAAGCCAATGTTGCTTGTTTTTAACACCGAGGAGGGTCATTTGAACAGTAAAAATACTCAAACTACCGCTTCGTCGGAAGCCGAGATTTTTCTCAGCGCAAAAATTGAATCTGAGCTGTCGGTTTTGTCGGATGAAGACCAAAAACTTTTTATGCAGGAACTTGGGATTGCGCAAAGTGGCCTAGATCAGGTAATTAAGGTGGGTTATGGCCTGTTAAATTTGCAAACTTACCTAACTGCGGGGCCAAAAGAGGTGCGGGCATGGACTATAACCAAGGGCGACAAGGCACCACAGGCTGCGGGTAAGATTCACACTGATTTTGAACGTGGCTTTATTAAGGCTGAGGTTATTAACTTTTCCGAACTTTCACGGCCGGAAATCAGCAGTTTTAAGGTGGCTAAAGAGAAGGGACTGCTTAGAATAGAGGGTAAAGAATATGTGATGCAGGATGGCGATGTGGTTGAGTTTAGGGTTGGTGTGTGATGTAAACAAAAAAGCCCTCTTGCGAGAGCCTCTTTGTTACCCAACTGCCCTTAAAAGGGAATTGTGTTCGACCTTGAAATATTACAGTTATATACTTAGCATGTCAAGTTTTCCTGGTGGACACAACGGGAATCGAACCCGCAACAGTTGGGTGTCAAGTACAACCTGTGCACCAGCACTGGGTCCAAAAGTTCTTATACGCGTGTCGTTTCAGGGTAATGTCATCAAAACCAAAATTAGCAAGTTTGTAAACGCAAAAAACTCTATTTTTACTAGACAGTTGTGGCTAGACAAAAGCTTTTTCTTTTGTATAATTACGCTTGCATACCAGACAGGCGTTGCGCCTGCATATGGTTGTCGCGCTTCGCAACGGTAGGTCACAACTCACTTGGGGTAAGCGCAAAACATAAGAAACATGGAAAAATACGAATTAATGACAATTACAGATTTGAGTCTAGGCGAAAGTGGTGCTAAAGACTTGTCAAATCGCATAAAAGATCTAATAACCGAGGCAAAGGGAAAGGTATTGGATAGCTCAGACTGGGGCAAGCGCAAATTTGCTTACGAAATCGAGCACAAAACAGAAGGTTTTTACGAAGTAATTTTATTTGAATTACCCCAAAAAAACATGACAGAATTTAAAAAAAAGCTAACCTTTATAGATGGGTTAGTTAGGTATTTAGTTGTTGGTAAGGAGGAATAACGTATGGCCAACAGAAATGTAAACAAAGTTATCTTAATTGGTAACTTAACCAGAGATCCTGAGTTAAGATACACACCGCAAGGAAGCGCAGTAGCAAATTTTACAATTGCAACCAACAGATCGTGGACAGTTGATGGTGTGCAAAAAGAAGCAGTAGACTTTCATAATGTAGTCGCATGGAACAAACTCGCCGAACTATGTGGTCAATTGCTAACTAAGGGCACAAAAGTGTATGTAGAGGGCCGATTGCAAACCAGAAACTGGATGGACGAGTCCAGCGTTAAGCACTACAAAACCGAGGTTAACATTGACGAAATGATAGTGTTATCAGCCGGCAAGGGAGGTACAGGTACCAATGATGAGGTATCTGATGTTTCGGAAGCTGACATGAGTACAGCTAATGGATCCGATGACGACATTGACATCGATCAGCTTCTTGACGAAATGGAAAAATCAACTGAGTCTGCTGATGCCGACGAGACCGAAGAAGAATAAAAAGCATGCAAAAGAAAAAGAAACCAAAAAAAACAGCCGAAGAGTGCTATTTTACTAAAACAAATACCACTCCCGACTACAAAGATGTACTTATTCTAAGGCGATTTTTGACCGAAAGGGGTAAGATTTTGCCTCAAAGTATATCCGGAGTCTCAGCTGCAAACCAAAGAATACTTGCGCGCGAAATTAAGCGCGCAAGGTATATGGGCTTACTTCCGTATACAGACAAGCACGCACTCTAAATGCTATTATTGGGCTATGCCCATTGTGTCTTTTTATGAGGGAGTTTCGGGACTTTCTTTTGCGGTTTGTGCAGAACCTTCCTTAGGTAAAATTACAAAAACCTATACGTATCCGTATGTGTATTCACATAATCTGTTTGCAACCTCGTTTACGCGTGCGCAATTTTACAAAGATGTTTTTAAGTATGCTCTAAAGGAACTGGGTTTTAGCCTTGGAGAATTTGATCTGCATGCAATTGGTATTTTGGAAGTTCCGCGTGAACTGCCCCAAGAGCCCAAAAACAAAGGTGCTTTGTACCAGGAACTGCCGCTTGATTTTGTGTGCATTAACCATGAGATGGTAATGGTGCAGGGCAATATTAACTCGTTTATGCCCATAGAAGAGCTAAAGCAGGTTGATAACTTTAAATCAAATACCCATTTATATCCGGTAGTGAAGCACGCTGAGGAGCCGGACATTGTAAATCAGGATTCTTTGCTACGTAAAATTGTTGGCAGTTTTGATACCAGATTTACCAAAAAAGACCTTGTAATTACCGGCGAGCGATTTACAGCTGTTGGTAAGCATCTTGAGCTTGCATACTTAATAATACTTGACGTGTTGACGACTCCCGGTGTGTTTAGATTAAAACTTGACACAGGAAATTTGTTTCCACACATTGCACTGCTTGGCCGGTCCGAGATTGAGTTTTCGACCATGGGTACACTGATAAATTCTCCGGGAAATACAGAGTGTTTGTATCAAAGCGACGTTAATACATCGCAATTAATTGCATTGGAGCCAAATAATTTGTTTGTTATTCCGCTAGAAGAGGGAGATCATGCCAGACTATACGTTAAAAACTCACTCGGGACGTTTGATGAAAAGGTTTTTGGTGGGCATTTAGGGGTTGTTATAGATACAAGACACAAAGAAGCAGGCATTAGTTACAATGAAAAATACTTGGAAGCAATTAGAGGAGCATTAAGGCGGTTATGAATTTTTATGTACCAATATACAATAATATGCAGTACGTCGAAAAAATGGTTATCTCCCGCGCGTTACCTGCACCCGGAGATTTAGTAGTAAAAAAAGGTGATACTGTTTTACCGTTTACCAAAATAGGCAGAACTAAAATTTCACATAGATCATATGTTCTAGATCCAAAGACCAAAATTAATCCCACGAAACTTAAAGACCCAATTGTATTCGAGGGGGAGCAGATCGGGCGGCTAGGGCTAAGACCCGTTACGTCACCTTTTTTGGGTATGCTTGAGCAGACCGATGTTGGTTACACAATAAAAGAAGAAAAAAAGGATTTTTGGTTACTATCGGGGGTGTGGGGTGTGGTCGACAAGGTTGTGCAGGGGCAGTCGGCAACCATTAAAACACAGGCAATGGATGTAAACTTTGTTGCCTGCACCAAAGAAGATGTGCTTAATGAATTGGTCGTGTTTCCGAATCCGTCTGAATTGCTTGATTTAGAGTACTTAAAAAGTTTTGCGCGTAGTGTGGCCGGCAAAGTAGTGTATGTCGGTGATTATATTAGATCAGAAGTAGTGGAAAAAGCAATTGACCAAAAAGTTGGCGCGTTAATCGGCGGCAGTGTTGATAAAAAAGTATTTAATTTTGCAAAGGCAAATAGGTTGCCCCTTGGAATCACAACTGGGTTTGGTAACTTAAAAACTCATCCGGATGTGTTCGAATTTTTAAAAGGAGTTACAAACAGGCATGTGTTTTTTAGCGGCAAGGCCGGCCATTTGCGCATTCCGGTACCGGCCGAGAATAATTACACGGTTAAGAACTTGCGGGTGTCTATTGTGCCTTTGTCTATAGGGCTTAAGGTGCTCGTACTCGAAAAAGACGCATTTTGCCAATTTGGGGTTGTTGATCACCTGCAGGATGAAACCATATATGTTAAACTCAATCAGTCCGAAGATGTAATTGAAGTTAAAATGCCAAATATTTTGGCGCTGACTTAAATGTCAAAATTCACGAAGTTTCAAGTACTACTTGTTACGTTTTTAATTGCAATAGCGACTTTTTATGCTGGGTATTACCTGGGCAAGCGGGGATTTGTCTACGAAGTACGCAAAAATCCACCTGAAATTAAAATCTCAAACCAGTTTCCACCCGATCAGGAAATTGATTTTAGTTTGTTTTGGGAAGTATGGAGCAGGGTGCAAAACAGCTACCTGGAACGCCCTGTTGATGGCAAAGCCATGCTTTACGGCGCTATTTCCGGTATGGTAGATGCGGTTGGCGACCCGTACACGTCATATTTACCCCCCGAAGTTAACAAAGCTATTACCGATTCAATTAACGGTACTTATCAGGGAATTGGTGCGGAACTTGCCCTAAAAGACGAGCAGTTAATTGTGGTAGCCCCGCTTGACGGCTCGCCCGCGAAAGATGCCGGTGTTAGGGCAGGAGACAAGATTTACGAAATTGACGGGCAAAGCACAATCGGAATGAATGTGAGTGAAGCGGTGGCCAAGATTCGTGGGGATTCAGGCACAATTGTAGCGCTTACACTTGGGCGCGAGGGTACAGACGAGCCAATAATTGCCAGAATTAAGCGAGGTACAATTACGATTGATAGTGTTACATGGGAAGATAAAGGCAACGGCACAGCCTACATACGAGTTGGCCGGTTTGGTGGCGAGACAAATGATGAATGGAAAAATGTCGTTTCGGAAGTAAACTCCCAAATGGCAGAGCTTGATGCAGTAATTGTTGATGTGCGCGGTAACCCCGGAGGTTATTTGCAGTCCGCAGTGTATCTTGCGGAAGAATTTATGCGCGACGTACCCGTTTTATACCAAGAATCGGCAACCGGTGAGCAAGAAGCACTTGAAGCCAAAAGAGTTGGTGCTTTTGATTCAGTACCCGAGGTTATTGTGCTAGTGGATGGTGGCAGTGCGTCGGCATCCGAAATTTTGGCCGCGGCGCTTAGAGACAACATTGGTGCTACCTTAGTTGGCACCCAAACCTTTGGGAAAGGGACAATCCAGGATGCTGAAGATTTTGAGGACGGTTCGGGTGTACATATAACGGTTGCAAAGTGGCTCACGCCAAACAAGGTGTGGGTGCATGGTGTTGGGCTAACTCCAGATACTATTGTTGAAGTAACCGAAGAAGAATTAAACTCAGATGTAGACAAACAGCTTGAAGTTGCACTCGAGCTTGCAAACCAAATATAATAGCAAACATGGAAGAAATCACACCTTTGCCTGAACAGAATAAGGCAGAAAAAAAGCCAAGAAATTTGCATGCAGTGTTTTGGTTTGCGGTGTTTATTGGAGTATTGCTGTTAGTATCTTACAAGACCACAAAACCATCACTTTCACTATCAAAGCTTTTTACTAATTCGGGACAGGGTTCTGTTGAAAAAATCTTTCGCAACGAAGTAGTGAAAGAAGAGTCAACAATCATAGATGTAGTAGAGCAGGTATCACCCGCAGTTGTATCGATTGTGGTTAAGCAGGTGGGTTTTGACGTGTTTTCTGGACCTTACTCGTCTGAAGATGGGGTAGGAACCGGTTTTATTGTAACTACTGATGGTGTAATAGTTACAAATAGTCATGTTGTTGACAGCGAAGCAGGGGAATATTCGGTGGTTTTAAATGATGGAACCGCGTATGAGGTTAAGCGGGTAAATTTAGATGTCACATCTGATCTGGCACTTTTAGAGCTAGAAAGTGAAAGTGAACTTAATTTACCTACAGTTGAGCTTGGTGATTCTGACTCGCTTGTAAGCGGCCAGACTGCCATTGCAATTGGCAATGCGCTTGGCAAGTTTCAAAACACCGTTACTGTGGGTGTAGTGTCAGGAATTGCCAGAGATTTTGTGGCATCATCT
Organism: uncultured Candidatus Saccharibacteria bacterium; assembly: GCA_964464645.1. Taxonomy (GTDB): domain Bacteria; phylum Patescibacteriota; class WWE3; order UBA101185; family UBA10185; genus CAYXGU01. The sequence continues at coordinate 20,333 of CAYXGU010000002.1, read as the reverse complement.
GGCTTTGGTGACGCAACTACATATGAAAATGCCATTCAGACAGACGCGGCTTTAAATCCGGGAAATTCAGGCGGGCCGTTGCTAAATTCTGCAGGGCAGGTAATTGGGATAAATGTTGCGACTACGCGTGGTGCAGATAATATTGGGTTTGCAATTCCGGTCAACACCTTAAAGCCTATTCTTGAGTCGTTTTTGGTTGAAGGCCGTATAATCCGCCCGTACATGGGTATTGCCTATACCATAATCACAAAAGATATTAGTGCCATTCGACGACTGCCTGAGGGTGTATTTGTAAATACAGTGCTTGCGGAATCACCTGCCGATCAGGCCGGCATCGAGGAAGGCGACATAATAACTAAATTAAACGGGGTGCAGTTATCGGAAGACAATCCGCTAAGTGCAATTATTTCAAGTCTAAAGGTCGGGGATAGTGTTGCGGTTGAGGTTGATAGGGCGGGGGATATCTTAACTTTGGATGTTGTCCTTGAAGAAGCGCCTAACGACCTCTAAAATATCTTCTATTTCGCCGTTCATTCTAACCGGCAAATTGTGCCAACTCTCGTTTAGCCGGTGGTCTGTTATGCGATCCTGCGGAAAATTGTAAGTGCGAATTTTTTCATACCGCTCGCCTGTGCCTACCTGTTCTGCTCTTAGCTCGTCTATTTCGGCGACTTTTTGGTCTTGCATCATGGTATATAAACGCGACTCAAGCAAACTTAGCGCTTTTTCGCGGTTTTTGCCCTGGCTACGCTCTTCCTGACATTCAATTACCAGTCCTGTTGGAATATGCGTCAGTCTTACTGCGGTAGATACTTTGTTTACGTTTTGCCCACCATTACCGCCTGATCTAAAAAAATCCCACTTAAGGTCGGTTGGTTTTATGTCTATTTCCACTTTGTGCAGTTCGGGCATAATGGCAACTGTTGCTGTTGAGGTGTGAATTCTGCCACCCGACTCTGTAACCGGAACACGCTGTACGCGGTGTACTCCGGACTCATGCTCGAGTAATGAGTAGACATTTTTGCCCAAAATTTTAGCCGAAGCGTTTTTTACTCCGCCGGCAGGGTTTTCTGAATAAAAAATTGGCTCAAACCTCCATTTTTTCTTTTCACTAAGGCGCTGATACATGCGATATAGTTCAGCCGCAAACAGCCCGGCTTCGTCTCCGCCTGTACCTGCTCTGATTTCTACAATGGCAACGTCGCTTTTTATGTTGTGATCTGTGGTACCGGCGTCTTGCGTGAAATGGTCTTGTTCAAGAGATGCCATTGATTCGGTTAGCAGTGCAATTTGAGCTTGAATATGCTGAATCTCATCTGCCAAAAGCGCCTGCATATCCGGATCCTGCTCTTGCTTTAATATAGACTGGGATTCCACTGACTGCTTTTGCAACAAATCTATCTCATTTTGGAGGTTTTGTTTTACCTGGTCCATCTACTTTTTTGAGTTTGTTTTGGCTTGCTTAGTCTTTGCGATTTCAAGTTTTTTATTGAACTTATCGATGCGTCCTTCAGTGTCGATAAATTTTTGCTTTCCGGTGTACAAAGGGTGGCACATACTACAAATATCAACTCTGATTTCGGCTTGCGTTGATTGCGTGGTAAACGAATTTCCGCACGCACAGCTGACTGTTGCGGCATTATTAACTTGTGGATGAATATCCTTTTTCATAGCAACGGGAGTATATCAAAGATCTTTTTTTGTAGCAACGCCGGCATGCTTATACTTTTCGGCAATAAAAACACCAGCCATAATGATAAGTGTGCCGACAAGCATTGCTTGCGTGGGAAGTTCACCCAGTAAAAAGTAGGCAGCCGGGAGCGTAAAAAGCGGTCCAAGGTAGCCAAAGATTGCAGTATCAGACGCCTCAACACCTCTTAGACCCCACTCATACGCGATGTATGCAACAATTGATGACAAGATCGCCATATACAGCAAGCCGACCAAGTCTTCGGGTGTGAGACTGGCTATGTTAAAGGTATAGACTCCAAATGTGCCTTTTAGTTCGAGCAGCATAAATGGAAACATAGTTACAAGTCCGACATAAAATGAAAGTGTGGTTAGTAGTACCGGAGAATAAGCTTTTGTTACCGGTCTTATGTGTACAGCTCTTAAGGTCTTGACAAGATCCTTTGATCTTTCTCCCATTGAGGCTTTGGACCAGATTACATAAATTGCAAAAGAAACATTGTACAAAACTACCAGTGAGTTTCCAAAAAGTCTGTGCAAAGTCGCAGTCTGACTTGTGTCTGCAGCAAACAGTGGTTCTAACACAATTACTAACGTGCCTATCATTGCGATTGCGATGCCAACTTTTACTGCGCTATTAACCTCGTCCTTAAAATAATAGTGCCCTGCAACTATAACTAGTATTGGTGCTACAGTACCGATTATTGCGGTATCAAGTGCTCCGGCATACTTTAGCCCCCAAAAGATAAGTGCTATCGCCGATTGGCCCATAATACCAAGAAGTACTACTGTCTTGTAATCCTTTGGATTAATTGGCGTTTTTTTTAGTTCAAAAAATGCAACCGGTAACATAACAACACATACCAGTAGGTATCGCAGAAATAAAAAGGTAAAGGGTGGGATATCTTCGACTGTAAATTTAATAACGGCTACTGCTCCGCCCCAAATTGCAATTGCAAGCAAAATTGCCAAATATGCATACACAGTGTTAATGGGCAGGTTTTTTACTTTCATTCATCTTAAAGTGTACATGACTAGAATTTGCTATGCTAGAATACCTGTATGGAAATTAAATACTACGGTCACTCCTGCTTTAAAATCAAGGGAAAAGATGTAAGTATTGTTATTGATCCGTTTGATCCTCAAAAGGTCGGATACAAACTGCCAAAGCTTGAAGCAGACATATTAGTTCTTTCGCACGATCATGCAGACCACAACTATAGAGATGCGGTTTCCGATTATCGCTTGTTAATAGATACCCCCGGGGAATTTGAGCTTGGCGGGGCATTTGTTACGGGCTTTCATACCTATCACGATAATAAGGAAGGGCAGGAAAGAGGGGATAACATTATTTACCAAATTGAGCTTGATGATTTAAGCATTTTACACTTGGGTGACCTTGGCCACGAATTGTCCAAAGAAATTCTTGAAAAGATTTCTGTAGTTGATGTGCTGTTTATTCCGGTTGGTGGGGTGTACACAATTGACGCAAAAACTGCAGTTAAAGTTATTTCATCACTCGAACCGGGAATAGTTGTACCTATGCACTACCAAACAGATGATCTTACTGGGCTATCTCAAAAACTGGATGGACTTGATAAATTTTTAGAAGAAATGGGAAATGGGGATGTAGTGAGTGAGGAAAAGTTAAAACTAAGCGGTAAAAACGATATTCCGGAAGAAACTGAAGTTATCGTCCTGACCAAATAATTTAAACTTAGGTTATGCCAAAACAAGCTAAAACACAAATGGGGATTCCTCCTCATGACATAGAGGCCGAAAAGTCTGTGCTGGGTGCGTTACTTATAGATAAGGATGCAATTGTAAAGGTTGTTGAAGTGCTGCGCCCAAGCGATTTTTACACTACCGCGCATCAAAAAGTATACGAAGCTATTTTAACTTTGTACGAAAAACGCGAGCCTGCCGACTTAATTACAGTTCCGAATGAGCTAAAAAAAATGAAAAGCTTGGATGCAATAGGCGGTATTGCGTACTTGACTGAGCTTGTTAATACTGTACCGACAGCTGCGAACATTGCAAACTATGCGCGCTTAATACGCGATGACGCTATTAGACGTAACCTGCTAACTGCGTCCGGAGAGATTGGTAGCATGGTATTTACCGAGAATGAAGTTGATAAGCTATTAGACAGTGCGGAGCAAATGTTGTTTTCGGTGTCGACCGGGCATGGGTTACAGGACTATGTTGCAATTAAAGATGTACTAGAAATTACTTTTGAGCGGTTGGATGAGCTTAGCAAAACTGCGGGTGCGCTTAGAGGCGTGCCGACAGGCCTTAAGTCACTAGATCGCATGTTATCGGGTTTGCAAAGGGAAGATCTAATTATTTTGGCGGCGCGGCCGTCGGTTGGTAAATCATCTCTTGCGCTTAATATTGCACAACATGCGGCGATTAAGCACAAAAAGGGAATCTTGTTTTTTTCACTGGAAATGGGCATGGAGTCGTTAGCAGACCGAATGATCTCGGCACAGGGAGATATTGATAACTGGCGAATTACCACCGGAAATCTTGAAGAGGAAGATTTTGAAAAATACTCAATTGCGGCGGGAGAGCTTGCCGAGGCGCGCATATTTATAGATGACACACCGGGATTAAGTGTACTAGAAATGCGTACAAAGGCACGCAGACTGTTGCTTGAAGAAAGCATAGACCTGATAATTGTGGATTACTTGCAATTAGTGCGCGCTCCCCAGGCTGAAAGCCGCGTGCAGGAGGTATCAAAAATTTCGCAGGGGTTAAAGAATTTGGCTAGAGAATTAAAGGTTCCTGTTTTGGCACTATCGCAGTTGTCACGGGCAATTGAACAACGTGGCGGCGAAAAGCGCCCGCAGCTATCTGATTTGCGTGATTCGGGCTCAATTGAACAAGATGCAGATGTGGTAATGTTTTTATACCGCCGAGACGATGAAGATCGTGAAAACATTAATTTACTGGTGGCAAAGCATCGTAACGGGCCGACGGGGGAGCTTAGTTTGTTTTTCAAGAACGACCGAACTAGATTTTTTGAAAGTGCCGCTAGCGAGTAGTGTTATAATCACGTAGCTGGTTAGACATGCCGTGGTGGCGGAATGGTATACGCGTTGGTCTCAAAAACCAATGAGAGGCAACTCTCGTGTGGGTTCGAGTCCCACCCACGGCACCACCAGAACTTAATATGTTAGCAACAGACTTAAAAACAGGCACAATATTTAAACAAGATGGCATGCCGTACTTAGTCATTAAGTACACGCACACAAAAGTTGCGCGCGGCGGTGCCACGGTAAAAGTTAAAGCAAAAAACTTAAAAACCGGGATGCTTTTAGACAAAAACTACAAAGCAGCCGATCGACTTGAAGATGCAGATGTAAGCACAAAAAATGCGCAATACCTCTACAGCACAAATGGCTATGTTTTTATGGATCCGGTTACTTTTGAGCAATTTACAATCCAAAAAGATACAATTGGCGAAGAAGCCAGGTTTTTGGAAGAAGGGCAGACTGTGCAGGTTATGTATTTTGAGGACGAGCCTATCTCAGTAAGACTGCCGTTAAAAATGACTTTTACCGTAACCTACACCGAGCCCGGCTATAAAGGCAACACCGTGTCGAATGTATTAAAGCCTGCAACACTGTCAAACGGTGTGGAGGTTAAAGTACCGCCATTTATTAAGGTTGGTGACACAGTTATAATAAACACTGAGACCGGTGAGTACGTCTCAAAGGGGTAGGGTCGATGACTGTACCACACTTCATATTAATTAACGACATTAAAATAAGTGTTTTTGCTTTGTTTATACTCTTTTCGGTTGTTGCGGCGCTTTATATATTTTGGCGTGAGACAAAACGAGATGGATTTGATGAAGAACTGGCTTTTGATATGTTTCTTGTTGCCGGTGTCAGTGGGTTTATATTCGGAAGATTGGTTTATGCGTTACTTGCCGAGCTTGGACCAAAAGGAGTTTTTTGGCATCTTACCAGGTTTTGGACCGGTGGAGTAGACCTATATGGTGTTCTTTTTGGCGTGTTGTTGACGGTATTTTTATTATGTAGGCTGTGGAGATGGTCAATTTATAGATTACTTGATATTACTGCGCTAAGCATGTTGTTTGGGCTTGCACTGCTGTCACTTGCGCAGTTTTCATTTACAAATACCCCGGTTTTTCTAGTGAATTGTTTATTATTTGTGTTCTTATACGGCTACTTGCAGAAATTGCGCCTTAGGGTTAGATCGGGAATGGTGTTTTTTATCTTTGTGCTGGCATGTTTGTTGTTATCAATTACTTTGTTTTTTTCGCGTAGTCATTTGCCTTTTTACTTGTTACTATTTACAATTGGTGTAGTTACCATGTTTCTGCGGGAAAGGAAGAATCCTATGAAAATGAAGTTATCGTTACCAAAAAGCTATCTTGAAAAAATGAAAAAAAGACTGCGCGCACAAGATAAACAGCTGGCCGCAGAACAGGAGTTACTGATAAAAGAAGATCCATATTTTGCACCGGGCAGAACTGAATCAAACGAATACCTAGACGATGTCGCCGAGGATATTGATAAAGAGGGGAATGAACTAAGCTTATCCAGAGTACGAGTATTTAGGATGCAGGTCAGAAAAGCATTGGCACGTATAAAACTTGGAAAGTACGGGTTGTGTGAAGTATGCGGTGATCCGATTGGTAAAGCCCGATTGGATGCATATCCTGAAGCGACAACATGCGTCAAACACAGTTCATAATATTTGTTCTTTTTTCCTTCGGAACATTTGTTATCTCATATCTGACTAAAAACTATTTTGGGAGTCAGCTACAAGGAATATACTTAAATTGCCTAATACCAGAACTTAAAGCAGTAGTTAGTGTTGTGGTGCTATTTTTACTGGTGAGAAAGTTTGTTTTTGGTACATCGATCTACGGGACATTATGTGTAGGGTTGGTGTGTGGTGCGGGGTTATTTCACATTCTTAATTGGGTTACTGTTGGTTGTGTAACTGATTATTTAACTTTTGGCGGGCTTTGGTTCGACATCCCAGATGTACTCATAGTGCTGGGTCTTGGTGGGCTTGGGTATTTATTGTTTGCAGAGAAGTTAAAATAGGTTAACATAGATATATATGGAAAACAGTAAGAAAACAATCCTGGTCATTGAAGACGAAAAAGATATTCGCGAACTGTATTCCGAAATGCTGAAAGAGGCCGGGTACACGGTTATCAGTGAAATTAATGGCGTAGCCGGACTAGAGATAGCAAAAACACAGCCTTGGGATTTAATGCTGCTTGATATAATGCTTCCCGGATCAGATGGTATTGAGGTGCTGACAAAACTTAAAGAGGCGGGACTTACTGAAAATCACCCAATAATTATGTTAACAAATCTAGACAACGAACACCTCATTGCGGAATGTTTCGAGCTTGGAGCCGATGGCTACCTAATAAAAGCAGAAATTACACCCGACAAGATAATAAGTGAGGTTGCCTCAATGTTTGCAGAAAAAGCATCCTAATATGGCAAAGATAGTAATAGTTGAAGATGAATTAGCTCTTGCAGAATTGTACGCTGAATTTTTGGCAGCCGCAGGATATGAGGTTAAAACCTTTACAAATGGAACTGAGGCATTAGCGTATGCCTTAGCTGGTGATTGGCAGTACATGTTTTTGGACATTATGTTACCCGGACTTGACGGTGTTGAGGTTTTAAGAAAGTTAAAGACCCAGCAGATGCTTGCAGGTAGGACAGTTGTTATGCTTACTAATCTTGAAACCGAAGCAATAATAAAAGAATGTCTTAGTCTTGGCGCAACCAAGTATCTAAATAAGGCAAATATAAATCCACAAGCTCTGCTAACGGTTATTGAAGGTGAGGCAGATGTATCCACAAATACTGTTTGAAGACGCCGACATACTGGCTATTAATAAGCCGTGCGGGTTAGTCGTAAATAAGTCAGTTACAACTCCCACTGGCACTTTGCAGGATTTTTTAAGTGACTATTTAGGGATACCCGCGGATGTAGGGCAAAATGAAGATTCGTTTGAGGGAAGGGCCGGAATTGTGCATCGGCTTGACAAGGATACGTCGGGTGTATTGCTGGTTGCTAAAAATCCAGATATGTTTGTAAAACTGCAGAGAGCTTTTAAAAGCAGAAATATCATAAAAGAATATGCAGTTGTTGTATATGGCAGTATTACTGACCCGCTTATTAGGATTGATGCACCGATTTGTCGGGATAATCACAGCCGAAATTTATTGCGGGTGTGTAAAAATGGCAAGCCTTCACGCACCGACTTAAAATTAGTCAAAGTATGTAATATTGATAAAGTTAATGTTTCTGCATTATGGGCGTTCCCGTATACCGGCCGTACACACCAGATTAGGGTACACTTGGCAGCTATCGGCAATGCGGTGGTTGGTGACAGATTATATAGTAGTAAACGGCAATTTGCGTGGTCGACGTCAAAGGGTGGTTTTAACAGAATGATGTTACATGCGCATAGGATAGTATTTAATGACAGAGAGTTTAGTGCCGAGTTGCCAAATAACTTTACAAAGTATTTTTCATAAAATGTTGCAAATCTGTTTCCGCCATGTATACAATGTACAGAGATGCCCGGACGAACTGCCAAAAAACTAAACAAAAAAAGCCACGAGTTGGCATGGAAAAAAACTTCCGCAAAAGCAAAAAGGACAAAGCAGACAAAGCGAGCACTTGTAAGATACGTTGTTGTAATTATGCTGTTTTTTGCTTCCATCGTAACTATTGCGGGTTTTTGGTCGTATAGGAAGTTAACCAGTAACTTTGTGTGGGCAGCTTCTGCTACATCTGCCGATATTTTGACAGAAGATATTTTTACCCTTGCTACTTATTATGTTGCTGATTTTGAGACATATGAAGTCGAAAGTATCGATTTTAGTATTTTTGATGTAAAAAACAAAAAAATAATAACATATAAAATAGCCGCAGATAGCACGTTTGACGTTGCTGGAAAATATGCCGAAGAGCCGGCCTCTAAGCTGCTGAGTTTAGGTATTGCAGTTGAGTCGGGAGATACAGCTAAAGCTACCCAACTAGCTAACACAACACTTGAAAACTATTTTGGGCTAAGTATAGACAAGCACATGCTTGTGAATAGCCCGCTACATACTAATTTTTCGAGTTTGGTAAGAAATGGTGACATAAATAGTACACTTAGCTTTGATTTTCTTAGTACCTTAAGTACCGAAACTTACACTAATCTTGCTGTTAATGAAGGATATTATGTCTATAAATTTCTGAAGTCTTTACCAAGTGATCGTTTTTATGAAAAGCCTTTGGAATCCCAGGCTAACTTTGACCAAGAATTGCATGATATTACATATGATGGAATAGTAGCTCTTGAGGAACAAAGTGTAGCTGTGTTAAATGGTACTGAGGCAACAGGAGTTGCAAATTTTGGTGCGCGCGTCGCCAGTAATTTAGGTGCGCGTGTGATCGCAGAAGGTAATGCCTCGCAACCGTATGACAAAACTTATTTGGTAGCAAGTGATGCATCCCTAGAAACTGCACGCGAACTTGCAGACTTTTTTAATATTGCCAAAATTAGTTTGAAAAATGAGTCCGGAGCTATATATGAATCCGAGTTTGATAGGGCAGATATAATTTTAATACTAGGTGTTGACGCGCTAGTGCGATTGTGAAATACTAAAAATTGCGTAATCCTTCTGAAGTCAAGTAAAGTAAATTCAAACCCCACCCTTATGGGTGGGGTTTGCTTATGATTTGGCTATTACTATTTATTTTAGTGTTTGGCGGCATTGCCTTTTACATTATAAAGGTAAGGTTTTTTGACGGGAAAAAATCGGTAGGCTCCGGTGTGCAGGACTTTATTGTACTAGAAATAGTTATTCCCAGAGAAGAGGACACAGGCAAGGAAACCCATTTTTCTGCACTTGCTGCAGAGCATTTGTTCGCATCTTTACATGGTTTGCTACGGGACGATGCTTCAGAACAGGAGGTTTTCTCGTTTGAAATTGCGTCAACAGATGCAGGTACCAAGTTTTACCTTACTGCGCCTCAAAATGTTGTTAAATTTATTGAGAGTCAGGTATATGCGCAGTATCCGCACTCGCAAATAAAAGTGGCAGAAGATTATGTTTCACCAGAGTTAATTAAAAACAGTAAATTTGACATTGCAAATCTGAACTTTGCCAAAGAGCACTTTTTTCCAATAAAGGTTTTTAGAGACTTTGAGATGGATCCAATGACGGGTATCATGTCAACGCTATCAGAACTAAAGCCAGGAGAACATTTTTGGCTGCAGTATTTAATTAGACCGGTTGCTGACGGGTGGCAGGAAAGTGGCCATACATATATGTCAGTTGTTACGGGTGGTTCTGCGCCAAAAGGGGACTTTTTCTTAGTAAGCTTGGTAAAAGAGGTAGTAAGCGAAATCTTTCGTATTTTGGCGCAAATGCCACGAACAGTTGTGTCGGGTACTAATGCGGCTGAAAGTGCAGTTGGATCAGGTAAAGACAGTGGGGCACCAAAACTTACTGCCTTTCAGGAACTTGAGTTAAAGGCAGTTGAAAACAAATTGGCCAAAATGGGCTTTGAAGTTGGTATTAGAGTGGTGTCAATTGCGCCAGAGACTGTAAGAGTAGAAAGCAACATGCGGGCTGTAAAAGCATCTTTTAGACAGTTCACATCTGCAAATTTGAATGAATTTGTAATGGTAAGTCCCATGGATGCGGTATCTGCGCTGCAGGATTACAAGGATAGGCGAGTCACTGACACTTTTATATTAACAAATGAAGAACTAGCCACTTTGGTGCACTTACCCGGGTCACGAAGCGAAGCACCGAGCGTTACGTGGGTAGCCTCAAAGCAAGGTGAGCCACCATCCACGCTTCCGATAGACAATTGTACCTATATTGGTGAAACAATTTTTAGGGGCAAAAAAGTGCGTTTTGGGATGCGCAATGAAGACGACAGGCTTCGCCACATGTATTTAATTGGAAAAACCGGAACAGGGAAGTCAACTCTACTTGAGATGATGGCCATGCAGGACATTATGGATGGTGCTGGTATTGGTATTCTAGATCCGCATGGTGAAACTATTGATAAAATGCTTGAGCGTATTCCGGATAATAGAATAGATGACGTAGTTGTTATTGATCCGTCTGATTTTGACCGGCCAGTTGGGCTAAATTTGCTTGAGATAAGTGACGCATCTCAAAAAAACCTTATGGCCAGTGCGCTTGTTGCGGCAATTAAGCAGCATTTTGACTATTCCTGGGGTCCAAGACTCGAATACCTTTTAAACTACGCCTTACTGACTTTGCTTGAAGTACCCGGCACATCATTACTGGGTATTACCAGACTGTTGGAAGACAAAAACTACCAGAATTTTATTTTGCATTTTGTAAATGATCCTGTTGTCAAAAAGTTTTGGGAAACAGAGTACAAAGAAATGAAGGGGAACCAAAAACTGGTTACAGAAGCTATTGCACCTATTCAAAACAAGGTTAACAGGTTTTTGGCCTCTTCTACCATTAGAAACATTCTTGGTCAAAAACAGTCAACCATAGATTTATGGGATATTATGAATAACCAAAAAATCCTGCTTATAAATTTGTCAAAGGGTAAAATTGGTGCTGACAACGCAAACTTGCTGGGTGCGCTGTTGGTGTCACGTATACAATTCATGGCCTTGCAAAGGGCAAACATTCCATATGAGTTGCGTAAACCCTTTTACCTGTATGTTGATGAGTTTCAAAATTTTGCAACCGGCAGTTTTGAAGAAATCTTGTCTGAGTCTAGAAAATACAAGCTGGGATTATACCTTACTCACCAGTATACAGCTCAGCTACCGGAGGAAATTTTAAGTGCGGTCTTTGGGAATGTTGGTACAATAGCAACTTTTTCGCTTGGCGCCCCAGACGCTGCGGTACTGGCAAATGAATTTGCGCCATACTTTAACCAAGAAGATATTATCTCGCTTGAAAAGTTTCACATCTACATTAAGTTAATGATTGATGGAATGACCTCTTTGCCTTTTTCAGCAAAAATTTTGTTGCCGTGGGTAAAAGAAACCGAGCTAGCTCCAAAGACCAACAATAGAGACCGTGTTATCGAAGCGAGCCGCCAAAAATATGGTGTAGATCGCACGTTTGTTGAGGAAAAAATAGACAAATGGGTAGGAACGCCGTTTGACAAAGGAATGGAAATAGCACTTGAGAATAAATTAAAGGATCAAAATGCCCAGCACTGACGCTGAGATTAAAAAACTAATCGCGCAAATCGAGCATAGCCTGGCAGAGCTTAAAAATTTGGTGGAATTAAATGGCGAACAGCGTGGGCAACATGATGCTGGGTATGAGGCAGAGCTAAATGCAATAAATGACCTGCCCGGGATCGAAGGGATATTTGATGGTCTTAGTATGGTAACAAAAGAGGGTGAGAAGTTTGAGGTACCGGCAAATTATGCCGCTAAAACTAGGTTAGTTTATGGTGATGGGCTAAAACTGGTCGAGCAAGATGGTAAAAAGTTGTTTAAACTTGTTAATAAAATAGAGCGGCGGGAAGTAGAGGGTGTGGTAGCAAAAAGGACTACCGGCTGGTTTTTTTTAAGTGACGCAGGATTGCACCGTATTTCAAATACCGCAGCCGAGTTTAACAATCTCAAAGACAACGATGAAGTTATAGCTATCTTGCCTGCCAACAACTCCGAAGCACCGTTTGCAGCATTAGATAGGGTTGTAATGCCCGAAAAGCCCAAGCAAGTTGAGCGACCGGCAGAAGCACCAAAAGTTAGTCAGCCTACTGTAAATGTATCACAAGCGAGTGTCCCGCCAACTCAGCAGGCCAAGCCACAACAACAGTCCGAACAGCCTCAGTCTTTACGAACACTTTCTAACGAGGATTTGGTCTAGGTTTGGTCTAGTTATTAGTTTTGGAGCTATTCTTCTTCTTCAGTTTCGACCTCTTGCTCTTCTTCCTCTTCAAATGAGTCAAGCTCCATCTCCGGTTCTTTTATCGAGCCTTTTTTCATATACGGCTTAATATTTTGTTTGTAGCCCTTAAAGATGGGTTCCAGACACCTGATTAGCGCAACTGCTGTTTTTGTGTCACTTTTCACAAATACCGCTGACAGGTCCAAATTTTTTTCTTTGGCGGCGTAAAGTTTATTAATAAGTGTTTTTTCTTTTAGAACTCCTAATATTTTGTTGTGCCAAATAAAAGATACCTGTGTTTTCACGATTTTAAGTGCTAGAGTATCGCCGGGAACTAGTTTAGCGGTCGCGGAACTTTTTGAGATAAAGTCAAAAGAAACCTCAGTTGTTGTACCAGGTTCCTTGATAACAGGTTGTGCATTTTCACCGCCATTGCTGGTAGTTGTTTTATTTTTTGCAAGTTCATAATTTTTGCTTGCAATTTTGTTTATTGGATCGACCGAAAGAACCTCCTTAAAAAGTTTCTCAGCGGCTTTGAAATTTTTTGTTTGTAAATATGCTCGGCCAAGTCTGATTTTTGCGTTTGTGTCGGTTGGAATTTCCTGCAGAATCTGAGTATTGGTTTCTACTGCACCCTCCCAGTCCTGATCCAGGGCCTGCTTGATTGCTTTCTTTTCTAAGGCGGGAATGTTGATTAACATCAGTAAGACATTAACAAACATATTCCATTTGTCAATATGCTAAACTGAGTGTATGTCAGGACACTCAAAATGGTCTAATATAAAGCGAAAAAAAGAGGCAAATGACTTTAAAAAGAGTCAGGAATTTACCAAAGTAAGTCATGCAATTTCAATTGCCGCGCGAGAAGGTGGGGGAGACCCAGCAAGAAATCCGCAGCTTAGGCTTGCAATAGAAAAAGCCAAGCAGGTTAAGATGCCAAAAGAAAATATTGATCGGGCAATAAAAAAGGGGCTTGGTGCTCTTGATGGCTCGACATACGAACAAGTTGTATACGAGGGCTATGGTCCCGGTGGGGTAGCATTTATGGTATACGCAGAAACTGACAACAAAAACAGAACAGTCGCTGAAATTAAAAATATCTTTGGCAAATGTAGCGCGGCACTTGCTTCGCCCGGAAGCACGTCGTATATTTTTATTGATAATGGCTCGGAGAAAATTCCTACATTTACAGTACAGAATATGTTAGAGAGCGACAGTGAGCAGTGCAAAAAGCTGTTGTCTATGCTGCTGGAGCATGAAGATGTTCACAAAGTTTATGCAAATTTTGCGCACTAATTTATGATTATAATGGGAATTGATCCGGGTACAGCACGCACGGGTTATGCTGTGTTAAATGTTCAATATGATAAAAGCGGTCAATTATTGCCGAAGCTTGTAGAACATGCGTGTATAACTACACCAGCCGGAGTAGCAATGCCTCATCGTTTAGAGATTTTACATAAAGATTTAGAAAGTGTTGTTGACATGCATTTGCCTGAAATAATGGTGGTAGAAAAACTTTTTTTTAACTCAAATGCAAAGACTGCAATGACTGTTGGGCAGGCAAGAGGCATTACATTGCTAGTTGCTGCAACTAAAAAGATGGAGGTTTTTGAGTACACTGCTTTGGAGGCGAAAAAAGTACTTACTGGTTATGGGCGTGCTGATAAAAAAGACATGCAAGAAGCTGTTAGAAAATATATGGGGCTTGATGAAGTGATCACGCCTGATGATACCAATGACGCAGTCGCGATGGTACTCTGTTACCTTCACAAGGATCACAAATGATCGCAGCATTTCTATTTAGTAAAAAAGCGCAGTATTTAGTTTACTCGGCGCTGGCAACATTTTCACTTATTTTACTTGTGAATGTTATTCAAACTCAACAGGTTTTGTTTTTGGTGTGTGGCGGTCTTATCTTTAGCGCTGTTATATTATTTATTTTTGCGCAATTTTTAGTTAAAAACATAGGGTTAACACATTTGGCGTTTATGTTTTTACTTCCAATTCATATGTTTGTCGGGATGTTGCTAGTGTTTTTTTACTTTCCAAATTTGGGATTAATTGTTCAAATTGCAGGCTTTCTGTCGGTTGGAGCCATAACATATCTGCTTTTTCTAATAAATAACATTTTTTTTGTAATCGAGGAACGCGGTGAGCTTATACCTTTGTATGCAGTTGCTGTGACGTGGGTTCAAATTCTTATTATAGTAATCTGTAACGCATATTTTGCAGGTATCTATAAAATACCGGTAAACTACTTGCTGCAAAATCTATTTGTATTGGTTTCCAGTTTTTTACTTTTTTCATACATGATCTGGGTTGTATCCTACGATACCGATATTAAAAAAACTACACTGGCTGAAAAATTGTATGTTGCACTAATTCTTGCTTTTATGGTCTTTATTTTGGCCGTTAGTGTGTCTTTTTTTCCAACCGAATCCTTTTTACGCGGATTGTTTGTATCGTCGTTGGTACTTGGCGGTTTAGGCTATATTCAGGCACACTACAAAAACAGACTAACAACACGAATGCTGTTGGAATATGGCACAATTTCATTGGTATTTCTACTTATTCTCTACTTTTTTCATCCATAAAACTAACAACGTAAGGTTTTTTATATGCCTATATGTTGTGGAATAGGGAGGAGGGGAGCAGAGTATCCGATCAGGGTGGGGAATTAGTACAACGAAAATTAGCATATAATACTATAGGGTGCTAATAGCCTGTACATTTGTCATAGTATTTGGCGCTGTAAGTTTGTCATAAATAAAAAAAGCTGCGCTAACGCTTTATTATCAAGCTTTGAATGCTTTGTAGGAGTGTCATATGTTTCTTTGGAGAGTTGTCATATATTCGTGGGGGAGAATGTGGATAAGAATTTACTCATTTATACTTATATTTCTAAATGGTTTCATACAGCTTTAAACTAAAATTAAGAATTAATAAAGATTAATTTAGAAATAAATAGTTAATTAAAATGGAAAAGCGGTGCAATTAATTGACCCTGTGCTTTTGCTCCCTATTTGGTGGTGCACATATGTACGATTTGCTTTGCCCTAAAAACTTTAGCCTTATACGTCGTTAAACATACATTATACGACGTTACAACTATTTGAGTTTTGGCTCCCCCATGTATACAAAATACTCCGCAAAATTTAGTTTTATTATTCGCCTCTTTTGTTGTGTTAATATCTTATTAGTTAACTTCTTTCCTTGCAGTTGTAATTTCTTAAATTTTTTATTTAAGTTACTATTTTTAATTGCCACCTATTTCCCGCGTTTTTACCTATCCAAATTTTGCCAAGTCGCCTACTCTCCCCCTTTTTCTTGGCTAGCACAGCTATTACTTAGCAAATAGTTTATTTTTAGGTTAAAATTACACAAGAAGCATATACTTTTGGGCATTTTTTCTTTTAGCTACGCAGTAGCTGGCGACAAGGCTCTAGAATGCCCTAGGAGCGATTTTTAAACTAAAAATGACCAAGACTACCGCCAGTCAAAACCTAAATATCTTGATAACGGCGTATTTGGAGTTTTGTGAAGTTGACCGTAATTTATCACCAAACACTATTAAGATGTATCATTTTTATTTAGCTGATTTCACACTTTGGTTGCAAAAGTACCTTGCACGTGATGATGTAACTGTTGATGATATTACACAAGAAATTGTGAAAAAGTATCGCCTAAATTTAAACCGCAGAATAAGCTCTAAATCCAAAGAGGAATACAAAAAAACCACCCAAAAGACCTTTTTGGTTGCCCTCAGAGCCTTTCTAAAATATCTGACTGTCGAGGAAGGGCTTGACGTACTATCGTACGACAAAATAACCCTTGCCAAACCCGAAGCAAGCTTGCCAAAAGTACTTAATGACGACCAGCTGCATAGGTTATTTGAGGTGCAAAACCTAAACAAACGCAGTGGTATTAGGGATCGCGCCATTTTAGAGCTATTGTTTAGCACCGGCCTGCGTGTTAGCGAGCTAGTTAGCTTGGATGTGTCAGATATCAATTTTAAAACCAACGAATTCCCAGTTGTCGGCAAAGGGCGGAAAGTTCGCACCGTGTATTTAAGTGATGGTGCAAAAAATAGTATTCAACGATATTTACAAACTCGCAGTGACGAGTATGCCCCACTCTTTTTAAGATATTCAGGCAAAAGAATGACAGAAAATGATTTTGATGGCGAATCACTTAGGCTCACTGTCCGTAGCGTACAAAGATTGGTTAAAAAATATACTCAAAGGGCCGGAATAGCACTTGATATTACTCCCCACACCTTAAGGCACACTTTTGCCACCGGGTTATTGCGCGAAGGTGCAGATATTCGAAGCGTGCAGGAGCTATTAGGGCATAGCAGTGTGTCAACAACCCAAATTTACACCCATGTCACAAATCGGCAGTTAAAAGAGGTGCATAAGCAGTTTCATCGGGATGTGGGGGTATCTGATGAGCCAAACAAAACTGAGACTTTAGAAGCAGATAAGGGTGAAAATGTTATCGATACTATTGCCTAGAGCGTGTCTTTGTATTATTTTGTAAGAAACTAATTTACTCACTGAGAGTTTTTATAAACGAGAGGATAAAAACATGGGCGACAAACCTCAAAACCCTTCCCGTCAGTCCAGGACGGGAGGAAGAAATGGTGATGGAGCTAAACCTCCATCACCAAACGTTGTCAGGAGGCCTCCAGCCCCCCCCCAACTCCAAGAAGTAGAATAACCACAAATGCGGTAAGTGTCACTGCATTCAAAGGCACTTACCGCTAACATCTTTCAATTATTATTGTTTGGGAATCTTAAACAACCACCACATCATGCGCACCATTCTCATGTAATCCCGCCCCAGTCACCCTAATAAACTCAGCCTTTTCCCACAATTCCTCAATAGTCAAGGCTCCGGCATAAGCAAAACCCGACCTAACACCGGCAAGTAAGCTGGCAACTAAGTCTGCAACGTGTCCTTTATATGGCACCGCACCTGACACGCCTTCGACATGTAGTGTGTAGGTTACAGCATTGCGCTCCCCTAGCCTTTCAACCTGCTTTTTCTTTTCCTCAAACGAGGCCGAGCCGTTATACCGTTTATATTTTTTGTCATCAATTATTACAATGTCGCCGGGAGTTTCGGTTGTGCCCGCAAACAGCCTGCCGGCAACAATAGCACTTGCACCTGCCGCCAGTGCCTTCACAATATCACCAGAATTTCTAATTCCGGCATCGGGCACAAACGTTTTTTTATGCTTTCTGGCAGCTTTTGCAGTTTCCAGCAATGATTGAAAGCCCGGCACGCCAAAGCCAGTCATAATACGGGTGGTGCAAATAGAGCCTGCGCCAACACCCACCAATAACACATCCGCCCCTGCTGAGTACAAATCGTGTGCACACTCATATGTAGATGTAATGCCGGAAAAAAGTGTAATTTTCTTGTTAAACCTCTGTTTTAACTGTTTGGTTACGTCTATAGTTTTTTGCATGTGGCCGTGTGCTACATCGACATCAATTACATTTGCACCGGCCGTAACTAACGCTTCTGTGCGCTCCATAAAATCCTCTTTTACCCCAACCGCAGCCCCAATATTGCTTGCTCCGGCTTCTTTTACCTGGGCAACTTTGCGTGCCTGGGAGTCTATAGGCTCAAATCTGGGCAAAATACCCATCCCGCCAAGTCTGTCCATCTCAAGCGCCATATCAACGCCGGTTACAGTGTCCATTTTAGTACTAATTAAGGGAGTCTTTAAGGTAAGGCTGGGTGACAGCTTTGCTGTTAAATCAACATCTGCTCTTGAAGTTACTTCTGAGTACTTTGGGACTAGCAACACGTCGTCATAAGATAAAGCTATTTTAAATGCGCCACCTGTTGTCGAAGTTTGTTGTTTTGAGGGCATTTCTTTTCAATGCTACAGTTTTTGGGTTTGGGGGTCAAGGAGCTCATCAGCTATTACAAAATGCAGGTAAGTTGGGAGGCGACACTGTGCAATTGTAACTATGGGATTACATGTGTTATGCTTCACTTACCTTTTATTGTTGGATTTTGTAGCAAGGAGAAAAATAATGCTTAGAGGTGATGCGAAGAGTAATTCGATTGCCGGGCCAGCTAGAGCAACCCTAGTATTGGTTGTTATTCTGGCGATAGTCGTGTTGAGTTCAATTTTGGCTCAGCAAATCTTGAAAAACCGAGGTGGTGGTGCATCCCAAATTCAGTTTGGGGAAACAAAATATCAGCGACTTTATGCCGTCGGTAGTGGGTCTGGGTGGATGAGCCAGACCACAGTGACGAATTTTCTTACTATTCAAGAAGTCACACTCACTGTGAAATGTACACCGGGGGAAGATGGCAGCGGACAGGACCTGTTTAGCATTCTCATGACAGGTGTTAGCATTGATATGCGGGGTAGTTTTCCTTTCAATGGTGGGAGGGGCTCTCACTGTCGACCCTTCCTGGAAGATCCTGAAGTTTCAGAAGCTTTCACGCAGGCAGTAAGTAACTTGATTAAAGAGCACGTTTCGTGGCTTGGAGATGATCTTACCAATGCCATAGCAAGAGCAATAACGGCGATTGCGAAAGGATCGGAGGTGCTTTCCAAGTTCTCCTAAGCTTGTTTCGCCGACGACTCTCTAATAGGGCTAAAGCTCATTCTGTGAACCGCACAAGGCCCATGCTCTTGCAACGCAAGAAAGTGGGCCTTTGTACCATACCCCTTATGCCGATCAAACCCATATACCGGGTAAACCTTGTGCAGGTCACACATAATGCTGTCGCGATGCACCTTTGCCAAAATCGATGCCGCCGCAATCGACAAACTTAAGGCATCACCCCGCACAATATTTGTTTGCAACTCAGGTCTTAGCGCTTTTATGGCAAAATTATCTGTAAGCACATGATGAGCCTTACCGCCATTCGCTAGCTTCAGCCTCGCAAAACTGTTAAAAAAACCAACTTGAGTGGCGTGCGAAATGCCTTTAGTGTCAATCACTTCCCTATCAACTACTTCAATGGTGTAGCACAAAGCACGTTTTTTTATAAAGCTGGCCAGCACTGTGCGCTTGTTTGCCGAAATTTTTTTGGAATCGTTCACAAACGTGTAATTTATTAGTTCCCCAAGCTCAGTATCCCCAATATCTACTTTAACGTCGTTATTTCTAGACTTGTCAAGCTGTGTCAAAACTGCTTGTATTTCTGCTGAATTCAGCACCACTGCCGCAACCACAAGCGGTCCGGCAAGCGGTCCTCTGCCCGCTTCATCTACGCCGGCAACAAACTTGTGTCCTTGGGCCCACAATTTTTGTTCGTATGCTAAAAGCTTTTCAATTCTGGGTGTGCCGTTTTGGCTAGTTTTCTGCGGTTTCTGCTTGATTGTCATCATCCTCACTAAAGTCACCATTAGCACCGTTTTCTTCGCCCTCGTCCCCCACCGATATCGTCTCATCAAGGGTTAGGAGTGCTACCGAAATTACGCTATCACCAGGTCCCAAATTCATAAGTTTAACACCCTGTGTTGCTCTACCAAGCTTTGGTACTTGTTTTTCATCAAGCCGAATAAATTTTCCGCTTTCTGTGGCAATAAGTAAATCGCCCTGAATGTTATCAGTCATAATTCGTGCTGACACAACTGTTCCAGCCCTTTCACCAACCTTATAAGTTAGAATCCCTGAGCCGCCTCTGTTCTGAGTCTTGTACTCATCTAGATCGGTTTTTTTACCTAACCCCCGGGAACTAACGACCATC
>CAYXGU010000001.1:1715-32385 GCA_964464645.1 uncultured Candidatus Saccharibacteria bacterium | reverse complement strand
TTTCTAAAATTTACCCGCTATACAGATTCTGGTTTTTTTGTACGACAGACGAAGATATACATCGGCTTGAAATTATTTTGCAGCAAACCCAATAGGAAAGTCAGCGGATGAGGAAAGTGAGGAAATAGAGGCACTAAAATAATGGCATTAGGTAATAAACATCCGCACCACTTTCTCCCATAGCGCTAGCTTCTACCATGTCGTCTATGACGCGCCACTTAATGTCGTGGCGTGTTGCTGCAAGTTGTCTAAGAATCAACAATTTTTTTTCTGCGTCTCTTGATGTGCGGCCCGGATAAAGTGCAAATAGCTCTTGGGATATGGCTTTTGCCGCTGCTTTGTCTGTGGGCTCATCTCTACAACTAAAAATGTAGTTTGGATCAAAGAATGGGTACTCATCAAAGAGCTCGGAGTATTTATCAAAGCCATAACGAGCCTCGTCTACTCGCCGATTGGAGATTATGCCATTTTTAATGGTTGGGTATCGTTTAGAAATATAAGGAATCAACAATTGCATGGAGGGGCGAAAAAACCATTCGGGTGTTGATGTTTCATTTAAAAATTTGGCCTTGCCCATCGTGTCGTCAACATCCCACAACACAACATTGTTTGGCTCTTGTGCCCACAGCTCATAGCTAGCTAATATAACACCCATGAATTTAAGTTCTCTGTTGAGGCTTTCTTGAATGTCGTCTTCATCAAAATAGGATTTAGAAAAGTTTGTTCTTATACCTTCGCTTAGTAACTCAGAATTAGCGGTAATAAATTCTTCTGGCTGAAGTTGCCAAACATCTTGTTGCTCAGATTTCAACATCAACCAATTATACGGTAAAAAAGCGTTATTGGTGGAGATGGCGGGAATCGGTCACCTGTTCTCGCCTGCTGGCGAGCCAGTCGACCCCGGCTCGGCACCGTCGTGCCTGCGCCATTCGATTCCCCGCGTGTGCTCATAACTGAAAAAGCCGAAAGTATCTAAAGACACTTCCGGCTTTTCCACTGGTGGAGATGGCGGGAATCGAACCCGCGTGCTGAAAAGCCAAGACACAAAAAAACTTACAAGCTTAGCCCAACTTTGTTAAAAACCGGTAGGGCATAGGCGCACCCGAAAAGCCGGTTCATGGCTAAATTAGTTGTTGTTAACGTGCAGGTTTTAGCCGGGCACTGCACATTTCACCCCGAATTGTATTAGGCCAATTGGTGTTCTTCGAGGTAGAAAACCAATCAACCAGTCGCTGCTTTTTAGGGGTTAGACTAGCGCACCCGCGTAGGCGGGAACGCGTGCATTTTTATTAGCTGCACTTATATTTTGCTAATTGTTACAGAGTTTAGCAATCTGACTTGTTTTCGTGTGTTGGGTAAATCCAGTCAAATCCGATCATCCCCGAAAATGGGTTTTAAGTTCTTTTTCAAGGTCCCGTTGCTGTTGTTTTTCCTTTTCTTTTGCTTTTTTCTCGTATTTTTTGGTGCCTTTTACTATTGCGAGTTCCAATTTTACCATGTTATTGGTTAAAACTAAAGCCAGGGGGACTGCCGTATGGCCTTTTTGACTAAGTTCCGAGGCAATTTTTGCTATTTCAGGTTTGTTAAGTAGCAGGTCGCGCGGGCGTTTGGGGTTTGCAAGCTCTGTACTTTGGCTTTGTTTCGCGTATCTGCCGATGTGCAAATTTAGCAGTTTGGGAACCGAGTCCTCAACAGTAACATATGCGCCTTCAAAGTTTACATTGCCATTACGAACCGACTTTACTTCGTATCCCCTTAGCTTTATCCCGGCTACAAATTTTTTCACAATCTCGTAGTTGTGAGTTGCTTTTTTGTTTTTCGCCAGTAGCATGTTAAAGCGCTACTTCAAAAACTTTTGTGCCGGCAAGTACGTACAGTGTAGCTTCATCATCGGTTACTGTAATGCCGCGCATAAATTCCCACTCAGCCTCGTTTTCAAGTTTAAGCTGTCTAACTAAATTGCCCTGCCTGTCTGCGATCACCACACGCTTGTTGCCGGCATCGGCAATGTAGATGTATTCAAATTCAGGGTTGATTATTACCTCTTTTGCGTTGTTTAAGGGTGTGTCCAGATCTTTAAGGCTAAATTCATCACGTTCGCCTGTAGTAAAGCTAATTAGCTCGTCAGGCCGCAGTAGGAAAATACTGATGTCAATGCCCATAGACACCGTACCATCAATTTCGGCGGCTTGGGCCCAGTCTTCGCCTTCAAGTACATCACCGGCACGGGAAAACTTAGTAATAATATCTCCTTGTGCCGAGTAGATAAAATCCAAGTAGGAATCAGTCGCGCCAAGATTCGGTTGTGAAAAACTCTCAACAACCTCCTGGGTCGCAAGGTCAAGAACCTTAAAGCCCTCAGCATCAGTAAATTCAAGATTACCCTCGGCATTTTTTAAGTTTCTAATTCCCTTAAAACTAATCGATAGCGGAGTTAATTTTGGTGTGCTTACAGCCGATGTATACAGTGTGCCCGAAAAGTCATCTGCGACAACTAACGTGTCACCTACAACTTCAAGTGCGCTTGCGTTTGCATTTTCCTCAACCAGTTTTAGGTCGTAGAACACACTTGCCGTGACGCGTTCTACTTTGTTTTGAGCATCCTCTTCTTGATTTATCTGTGGCGGTGTTTGGGTATTTTCCTGACTAATTTCTGTCTGTTCTGTTGCTTCCTGTTGCGCCGGCGGTGTGTCTTGGGCGGTTCTTTTATTTGATAGCACATTAAATACCGCGTACAAAATTAACAGATTTAACACTATGCCCCCCACTACAATTAGTTTTGTCTTGTCTCGCCTTTTTTTAACCGGAGCAGCTTGTTGTTTGGGTAGTGGTGTTGTTTGGGGAATAGTAGCCGGTTCTTCTTCGGGTGCAAGTGTGCCAAAGTCAACAATGTCATCTTTGTTTAGCTCTTTTGAAATTTCAAACTTCAAAATTAAACTTGCCTGCATAACTTCCAGCATGTCAATGGCAATACCGGATGATTGAATAAGCTCCTCTGGCGGAAACTTGGCCGCAAAACTTTCAGTTGCCAAAATAACCACATCGCTGTCTTTTACGATACCCGAGGCAACCGAAAATTTACCCTCGGTTGATGACTCGATTGGTTTAATTTGTCCCGCCCGCATTAAAAAAATCTTGGTTGTACCGTACTGTACCAAGTATAAAGTGTTGCCCCACAATATCGCAGTAGCGATATTAAATTTTGGTGTTTCCTCTTTTCCGCTGGTTTTTGCAATTTTAATTAAGTTATCCCGTAGGCGTAAAATGGCTTTTTCTACCGATTGAATAGGAGATGTGCTTTCGGTTTGAAAGTAGGCGTCATGCAAAACATCGTTTACTATGTTTGTAATTAGTACACTGTCTAGTAAAACAGAACTACTTACATCAAAGACTGTATAAAGTGTACCCTTGCGTTCTAACGCCGTTTCATCGTCGGGCTTTATAGTAAGGGCATTAGAAATAGCATTTGCATTTGCAGGTAGCTCGGGTGTTATTTTTTGTAATTTTGCTGTTAGTATTTTTTCCATATTTTTTCCATCCTAGAGTATTAGTAGTATAACAACTGCAAAAACCAAAAGCAGTAGTGCCGCAAAAAAGTGTAGAGCTGCTACAAATGTAAAAAGAGCCGAAGCTTCAGTATCAAAACTGGTGGTCATTAAGTTGACCTGGCGAATAATTATAAACGCAAAGAGTGTGTACACTCCAAGCAAACAAATTACCAACACTTCAAAAACTTTTAGCAAATCAACGTCAAATATAGGCACAATCATTGTTGGTTTCCTGATCGCACATCGGTGACGATGTCCGACAAAATATCACGCACTTTTGCGGGTTTAGCAACGTCGGTAAATTCAAATTCGCGTGCTTCGGCTGCGGTCTGAATAAACACTGTTCCGTAATTAAAAATTACTCTTAGCGTGCCGCTTACCTGCGACGTAACGTCCTCAACACTAGCCAGTGGCGCTTCGGAAATGTTTTTGTGGAGCAGTCCAATAAAGTCCATATCGACTATACGCTTGCTTGACACAATGTATACATTAAAAAACCAGTTCAAAAAATTAACAAGCAAATACCCAATTATAAAAAGCCCCCAAAATAAAGACATAATCAACTTTAGTTCGGCAGGAAGTGCTCCGTATAGCTCAGGTGCTGACTCTTGAATTAGCCAGGTAATCAGTGTTGGGGCAAATACAAGCACCACTGCAATTAAAAGCCAGTCAAAGTTTGTCACAAGACTGCGCCTGAATACATATAAAATTTTCTCGTCGTTATCCTCACCGTCAAAACACATGTTTTTGGGTTTTTCAATCAGGGAGGAAAACAGGATCTTCAACATAGTTATATTATACACGCCTTACCAGCTAGTCTTTTTGTGCAAGGAGGGCAAAGCCACCGTACAGCCCCGAGTCATCTCCCAACCCAGCTTTTACTACCGGAGGAAGTTGCAAAAACTTGTATGCAGAAAGCTTTTGCATTAGCGGATCATAAAATAGACTAAAATTGTTTGCCATACCGCCGCCCAACACAACCACTTGCGGGTGCCAAAAGGTTACAAGATTAAATAAGCCGATAGCCAAGTTGCCTGCGTAGTCATGCCATAACTTTGTGTTTGTGCACGTTTTGGGATCTTCACCATACAGTTCCTTAAAAGCCGTACCGGAACAGTAGGCTTCAAAAGTACCTTGTATGCCGGTGCCGGTTTCGGCTCTACCGGTTGCCAGCATTATGTGGTGGCCTGGTTCGGACACATTTTGTAACGGATTAAGCTGCTTGTGTTCAATTTTTGCTCCGCCAATGCCTGTACTAAGGGTAATGTAGGCAACACTTTCGTATTTTTGCCCCGCACCAAACACAGCCTCACCAAGTGCAGCAAGTTGCGCGTCATTGTGAATGTAAATCGGAGCCTGAAAATACTTTGGCTCAAGAAGTTGCGAGTAGCGTGCTTTATCTAGTGCAGAGTAGTTTGGTGTTTTATGCTGCTCAACAATTCCGGGAATACCAAGTGCAATACCCGCAAGCTCGCTATTGTCGGAAACTGCTTCGATCGCCTCTGATAGGGCGACTTTTTGTTCAGACAGCTCTTTTATGGTTGGAAACTTTTGGACTTTGTGAAAAGTGCGCAGGTTTTCTGATGATGCAACTCTGGTATTCGTACTGCCAAGATCAATTGCAATATACATGTTAGTTGGTGTCAGCAATTGGGTGCCCGCCAAACTCCCCTCTAACTGCAGTTACAATTTTTCCTTGATAAGATGGTTTTTCTTGGCTTGTTATTCGTGCGCGTAATGAAGCCCCGATTACTTTAGCAGGAATACCCAGGTCTTTTGCAGCCTGAATAGTCCAGTCAGCTTCGCCCGAAGCCTCCGCACTACCGGAAACACCGTCCAGGTCGTCGCCATACTTTTGATATGCATCCGACAGCCAAGTTAGCAAACTTGACGCAATTATTGAGCCGCTTTTGTATGGTGTGGCGATTTTTGAAGGTGACAGCGCAAAATCGCTGTGTTTAAGGATATCAAAGCCCTCGGCAAGTGCCTGTAGCATGCCGTACTCAATGCCGTTATGTACCATTTTTACAAAATGCCCCGCGCCGGATTTGCCCGCGTACATACACCCGTTTTTTGCTGAAATGTCAGAAAACAGCGTCTCTAGCACATCGAATGCATCTCGTTGCCCACCAACCGTAATGGCCGCACCGTGCCGCGCGCTGGCCGGACCCCCGCATACACCAACATCCAAAAATGCCACGTGCTGTTTGGTAAATTTCTCTGCGCGTTTTTGAGAAGTTTTGTAATATGAATTTCCGCCGTCTATTATAACGTCTCCAGGTTCAAGGTGGGGTTCAAGTAGTGTTAGCACCTTTTCAACGGCGGTGTGTGGCACCATGAGCCAAATTACGTATGGGTGAGTAAGCTTTTTGGCAAGCTCATCAATAGTTTTTGCCCCAAGCGCTCCAAGTTTTACCGCCTCATCAACCGCTTCCGGGGATTTGTTGTGTGCAATAACAGTGTGGCCCTGTTCGAGTAGATGAGCAACCATGGCCATCCCCATTTTTCCAAGTCCGATGTAGCCAATTTGCATAAGTTTATTTTAGCATGCTGTATTAGAGCTCGGTCTACTTAGGTTGTCGAGATTCCCAGATACCCGTTACAACACCCGCCGGATCTACAATACGCGCGTAAAAACCCATCTCGCCAACTTCCATTTTTGGTGCAACAACCTTTGCCCCAAGCTCCTGTGCTTTTGCAAGCGCGTCATCAAGAGAAGGCACATCAATTACAAGCACCGGATTCAGTCCGCCATTATCTTCTATTGACATCATTCCACCGTTTACGGCTCCGCGTGTTGTGGGCATGTAGTTGGCGTCAACCGGTGAGGTACGCACAATGGTGTAGTTCATGTCGGGCATTTCTTCAACTTCCCACCCAAATACTGCTTGGTAAAATTTTTTTGACTCCGGCGTGACCGGGAGTTCAAAGTGTGTGATCGCGTTCATACAAAATCCTTTCGAAATTTACACTTGTTGTATGGTAGCATGCTATACTTTTTATGTTATGAAACTTGTGCTCGGGCTTTTACTTAACACACTCACGGTTTTGATTGCCGGCTATCTTTTACCCGATGTTGTTGTCGAAAGTTTGTGGGTTGCGCTGGTGGTCGCGGTTGTGTTGGGTGTACTAAACACTTTTTTACGCCCTATTCTAAAACTTCTTGCACTACCAATCACGGTTGTGACTTTAGGCCTTTTTTCATTGGTGATCAACGCGTTTATAATTTGGCTAGTGACCCTAATTGTGCCGGGATTTGACATTGGGTCGCTTACGTCAATTTTCTTATTTGGTGTTATCGTTTCACTTATCAGCTGGTTTTTTTCGATCTTCTCAAAATAAGCTCTTGGCTACATTAGAATATCTGCTATAATCTCCCTGTGCCACAAAAGCAAAAAGAAACAAAAGCAGAAACAAAGCCATCGGTAGCTTCCGAAAACGGCAAAAATAAGAAAGAGGCTAATGCCAAAACTGTCGGGTTGTCCGCCAGGTTTGCAAAAAATGCGCAACGAAATAAAAAAATACTTATTGTTGTGCTTTTAGTTGTTGCGCTTGGCGCACTTGTGTATTCGAATCGTAGTAAAGTTGTTGTTGCCACGGTTAACGGTAAACCGCTTACCCGTCTTGCACTAATACAAGCTTTAGAAAAACAAGCCGGCAAGCAAGCGTTAGAAGCACTTGTAACCCAAGAACTTATTAAGCAAGCCGCACTTAAGCAAGGTATTTCTGTAACACCCGAAGCGCTCGCCGCACAAATTTCTGAGATCGAAACCAATGTACTCGCACAGGGCAGCACACTTGATGCTGAGCTCGAAGCCCAAGGCATGACCAGAAAAAGCCTTGAAGAACAGCTTGAATACCAAATTCTTTTAGATGGTCTTACAGCCGGGAGCGTTAGTGAAGTTACTGACGCCGAAATCGAAGAGCTGGTTGGCCCTGCAATTGAAGCCGGTCAGGAAGATACACCCGAGTTACGTCAACAGGCAGCTGAGCAGATTAGACAAACAAAGCAAAACCAGGCAATTCAAGACTTTTTAACACAAGAGCGTGCGGAAGCGAATGTGGTGATTTTGGCTGAGTTTTAGTTCTTAAATTATCCAAAGCAGTAAAAATAAAAAAGAAAAACCCCGCATGGTTTTTGCCACTTGGGGTTTCACAGGGCTACCGTGTAAACAGGTAGTTGGTGCCCTGTTGCAATACGGCTGGAAGAGTTGCGTCGTATTGTTGGTACGACATCAGCTCCGCCAGCCAGGCGCGGTAGACAGGCTTAAACGGCCCGCCTGCGGTGAAGCTGATGGAATTTTCATCCATCAGCACCTGGAGCCCGTCCCGTTCGCAGAACATTTCAGTTGTGCCAAGGGGCTGGCAGAACTTTGGCCAGACCTCAATTACGAGGTTGTCGGGAAGATCCCAACAGCCTTCGTCCACCCGCACGACGTACGTGTTGTCGTGCCTTTGCTCGGCCCACGGATAACACTCTCCGCCCTCCGGATAGGCGTAGAGCCCGATCTGACCAAGCTCAGTATTGGCCCCCTCGACGATAAGAGGTGGCAGGGATTCAACGAATCCCATTTCTTCCTCAGCCCACTCAAACTTGACCAGACTGGGCTCTGGGGTCTGGTAAACATAAAACCAGGTTGGCAGAGAGATCTCGTACGACACCTCGATCTCCACCTGGTCGGGCCGATTCGAAACATATGGCACATGTGGTACCGGCAGCTCGCCGGTCTCCACCGCCTCAATTTCAGGCAGCTTGGTCTCATCACGCCCGGTTCTGCATGCCGCCGCAAAGGCGACCAAAACCACCAGCAAAAGAAATAATCTTCCAAGTTTCGTTTTCATCCGTACCCCTTTATATAGTAACCACCAATGAGATGCCCTATAGTATAAGTTGGTGAATTGTGTTTGTCAAACCAACAGTTTTAAAAACCTTCAACAAAATACTTCTCTTCCTTAAAAGAAAAATCCCCACTTAAATACCAGTCCAGTATATCGTTCTCGTTATGGTACTTGGGAGAAATTTGTCTAAACTCATCCATTGTTACCAACTTGTTTATGCCTTCTTTGGTTTTTTCCTGCACCGTTCCTTTAAGATCGTACGCCTCCATCACATGGAAGAACTTATCTTCCAGCAATTTATTAGTGCTTTTTTGATAAACCATTTCGTGTATTTCAAAGCAAAACTTATGTTTGCCGGAAATTCCAATTTCTTCAGCCAATTCGCGCGCAGCCGTTTCTGCAAGTGTTTCTCCCCACCGTACTTTTCCGGTAATAAATCCCCAGTACCCAAAATACGGTTCTTTTGTTCGCTGATGAATAACAAAATGGTCTTTTCCCGCGACTTTTTTGCGCGGGATCACAATGACGCTGATCTTCGGTTGTTTTTCAAACTCATGTGTATCTGTATCTATTTTTGTAGCAGTTGCCTTTCCTTCATGTGTGAGGGTGTAAAAATTGCCCTCTTTTTGTATCAGCCCCGCGTTTGTTAAGACGGCAACATGATAGCTAAAAGTATCTGTACTTAACGCCTCGGTATTCAGGTCTTTAAATCTGGATTTTGGATTAAACAGTAGGTGAGACAGTATTCTAATTTGGTGTTCGTTAGTTTTTTGCATTCTGCTGTGTTATACATGTTTGCAAAAGTGACTTCAAGTGAAAGTTCTTTCACTAAAAATGTATAATACCGGTATTATGGCGACCAAGATGTCCAAAATTACCAATGGATTTATCAGCCCACTGGTTATATACGTTTTAACCGGAATTTTTGTGGGATTGGGAGTAGTTTTAGTTGTAGTTCCACTCCAGACTCTTGACTGACGCTTCCTCTTCTTCCTTGTTTTCCCATGGCAGATACACATTAAGCGCACTTTTTTCAATGCCAAGTTCTTTGAATAGTGGATGATTTGTTTCCCATTTATCGTTAATATCAAACGCGTAGGCGGAAGCTATAAAATCAGGATGCTGTTCGACAGAGTGGTCCTGAATGAGAGATGCAAACACAAATTTGCATGTCGGATAGGTATTTTTAATTTCTTCAGCCGCGAGAAACTTAGTTTTTCCACCACACGGAAATGTATCACACAGTAGAAATACTGGTGAAGCGGGAAGCTCAAACTCAGCGGGCGCAAACTTGCTAATTCTTTTTAACTCATTGGAACCGTTGTATAGCATGTATTTGTATTGCACCGTTAAAACTTTATAAGTGTTTAACTTGTACGCCAGTGGAAACGCAGTAAAAGCCCCTTCTCTCAGTATTGCGATGACAGCATCTATATGAATATTTTGGTTGTGCAGTTTTGAATTAAGATCTTTCCATAAGTCTTCGATTAATATTCCATAATGCTCCCATGTTAGAGGATAAAAGTTTTCGGTTGTCATGAGTTTAGTATATCAACACCATGATATTTTGGTTATATATGTCGGTCAGGGCAGTCTTTTAAGAAACACTGTGTCTACAACTCAATTAGCTCTCGAAGCAGCGGCTCATGAAATTGCGCATGATCACAGCCGTAGATGCAGTACACATTTTTTCCGGCTTTGTAGTGTGCAATAATTTGGTACGCAAAATTTCTATCTCGCAGCATGTGGTAATTTTTGAACATAGTATTAGCTCCATTGCTCTCTTTGTTAACATCCAAATCCTCCCACGCCGACACATCAACTCGTTGTTCGATGGTTTGCCCAAACGCCACTTGGTGAAGCTTTTCAAGATGCACAAAGCTGGTGACTGGCAAACCCGCACACTCTAGAGTTGCATTTACTTTCTTTTCTATATACTTACCTAGTTCTTTTTGTTTCTTAAACTTATGGGCTTTTCTAGCTTTTACAAAATAGAGATACACGAACAGCACAATGTCATTGTAGTTAAACTCCTTTGCCATTATATTTAAATGCTCGCGTTTAGTATGATCAAAGTCGGTTGGAATAACTGGGACATTAAGTTTACTAGCCCAAAACATTACAAGTCCGCGTTCCCCTTTTTTGTCGCACGCATCGTTCAAACTTTTAAAACTTTCTAGTTCCCAGTCTTCTACTAGCACCACAACAACGTGCATGTTAGTTACAAAAGTATGGAAGTCCTCATCCAGCAAATTAACTAGTGGCTCACGCAAACTCGTAACATGCGATGTGCCAAAGTAATGTATTTTGTTGAGCTTGCCGAGCTCATAGATATATGGCACATCGGCTTTTTCGTAATTCCAGTTTCGCACGTCATTAATATAGTCATCTATCTTAGCGAGACAGTCTTTTAATGAGGCACTGTATTTAATAGGAAATAAGTTGTTATGCATGATTGTTAAGTTCTAGTCTTAAATTATAAACACTTTCTCTTGGGTTTTTACGCGAAAATAAATATGTCTGCCAGTCAAACTTTCTTGCAACTTGTAAGTTTTCATCCACATCGTCTATGAACAAAATTTTGTGTGGAGATACGTCTACCACATGGTTAACATATTTGTACGTCTCCTCGTCCGGTTTTTGGAGCCCCATGTCACATGAGATAAATTGATATTTGTAGTCAACATCGGGTACCAAATCCTGCTTAATGAGTTCCGGAACCATGCCTTTATAGATATTTGAAAACAGGCCAACTTGATATTGTGTGCTTAGTTCTATTAGTAGGTCATGCGTAGGTCTAATGCTGGAATAGTCCTTAATCCAACTAAGCATAAAATCGTAGTTCGCATCGGCCTTTATCTTGTTGTTTCTAAGGCAGTTACGATAAAGGTCTTGAGGTGTAATTTTGCCGGTTGTTATTTCTTTGTCGTACAGATCAAATGTGCTGTCAATTAAGTTGTGTGGAATGTTAAGTTCTGTTGCGGCGGTTTTAAAAACATTGCCGTATTCGATTAAAACGCCTCCTATGTCAAAAAGAATAAGTTTTGGGTTAGTCATGGGGTTTGGAATTTGCTCCGAGAGTCTCTGACAGGTCGCCTAATTCTAGACTATGATTCGCAATTTCTAACGCAGTTTTAACATAATTTTTGGTGGAGAGTTTTAATGAGTATCCATTCAGTCTCAAAAATAAAGTTCCCGCCACCATTCCGGTTCTTTTATTACCGTCGATAAATGGGTGGTTTAAAATTAGCGAGTGAATCAAGCACGCCGCCTTATCAAAAGGTGTTCTGTATAGCTCATTTCCTCCGTATGAAGTTTGCGGACGGCACACCGATGATTCTAGAAGGTGGATGCTTCTAAGTCCGGGTGAGCCTCCGTACCTTTGTAGTTGGTATTCGTGAATTAATAGTACCTCTTCAACTGATAAGTACCTCATTTTGAAGCTAGTTCTCTTAACGCGTTTTCGTACTGTTTATCAACTTTTTTTACAAGCTCAAAAAATTGAGGATCTACCTTAGTGCTTGGTTTTTCCTTATTCAAAATAATAGTTTTTTGATCCGCACCACCTTCAATATAAAGCTCCGATCCCACATCTATACCTAGAAGTTTACGCAGATCTTTTGGAATGACTATACCTACAGAGTTGCCTATTTTTGTTAGTTTTTGATTGAACACCATTGTACTAACATGTTAGTACATAAGCCGGGTCTTGTCAACATATCTTTTAAAATTATCCAAAATCGCTTGCCAGCCATTTCGCTGCATTTCCTCAGAATTTTCATCTTCCGGCTCAAACGATTCAGTAATCCGCACATGCTCAGGTAACTCAGCAAATTCTATTTTTACATGTCTTCCATCATCCATGTCGTATTCTATGAGTTTGTGCTTTTCGATCGCGGTGTAGGTACCGGTGAAGTCAAAACTAGCGCTTTTATCTTTTGCCGCCATGGTTGTTTTAAACTTGCCGCCAACGCAGACGTCATTTTCGGCAAATGGCGCTTCCCAAGTGTCTGAAGCAAATGCCCACCGCACAATATGTTCAGGCCCAGTCCAGTAGTCCCAAACTTTTGAAAGTGGGGCTGTAATTGTGGTTTCTACAACGATGGGTTTTTTGCTCACACGTTTATTTTATCAGACAAACCATATAATATAGGCATGCAGAACCAAACGAACTAGCTACGATATTAGTCACTTCGACATTATTATTTGCCACACAAACACCAAGGGGTTCTTACTTACCGCAGATGATAGAAGTAAAATAAAGCGTGGAGCTATAATTATTAATTACATTTCCTCAGCTGTTAATACTGAAGTTGATCCAAGCTTTTTTAATTATGACAACGCTAATATTGTTATTGATTGGTTGCCAAACCTCGATCGTGCGCCGGAAATAAAAGCAGACAGTCGGTTAATTACGCTAAAAACACTTTTAAAAAAAGAGAAAACTCTTGATACAACTAAGGATTACACAATAGTGAGGCTGCTAGGTACGCCACTCCAAAACCTGGCTGTCCTACAGACTTTGGTTTCTGATGGCCCACCCCTTTAAAAGGTATAATACTCAGCATGAATATCGATATAGTAAAGGGAAATTCTATTGCCCTTCAAGTCACCACTAAATACCAAAACATACCATTTAGAGACACTACCTTAAAAGTGCCATATTTCATTAACACCGCTGAGCAGGTTTATAAACAGGTAATGCGAGAAGCGGGCATCGAAACAGACCTAATTAAAAAAGCAATCCAGCTTATAAAGGATGGCAAAACCCCGCTTGGCAGTACCGGCGGCAAGGGCTCGCCGGAACAAATAACCGCAGATCTAGCAAGGCTGGTAGTAGAGCTTGATAGACTTAGCTACAGTCCAACAGACCCGGAAATCATGAGGAAGTGGATGGTTGAAATGCATGTTGGGTTGGATTGTTCCGGCTACATTTACAATATCTTGACAGAAATAGAAAAGGAGCAGAAAACAGAAATTCTTAAGCTTATGGCTTGGGCTGACCCAGAAACTATGAAACCGTCACATGCCGGGGCATTTATTTTTGATTCCGAACAGCTAGGGGAAGTAACAAACTACGCAGATTTAATGCCCCTAGACCTTCTTGTCACAAAAGATCACACGCACATCGGTATTTTGGTTGAACTTGACAGCACTTTACAGCTTGCCGATTGCTCCATGGCAAGAGACGGAATTACCGTCAGCAAAATACATATGCGTGGTAAGAAAGTACTAGTCGACGGTTATGATAGGTGGACTAATTACTTGAGAGATGGGGATGTTGTTGTACGAAGATTGCAAGGCTAATGCATTCTTAACAGCCTGTTGATCTGACCATGGGTATTCTGTAGTTCCAAAGCACATTGATTTTTCGTGCCCCTTTCCTGTAATTAAAACTAAATCGCCATCTTTGGCCAGTTTGTTAATTGCAAAATTTATAGCTTCTTGCCTATCATCTATGACAAAATAGTCTCTGTTTATTTTACCGCCGACTGCTGTTATCCCGCCGACTATTTCCTTATTTATATTGGCTAGTTTCTCGGTCCTAGGATCCTCAGCTGTTAATACGGCTTGGTCAGCCAACTTTACAGCTAACCCACCCATCTTTGGCCGTTTTGCTGTGTCTCTAAGCCCGGCGCACCCAAATACTAGAATTAGCTTGTTTTCCGTGAGTGTTTTTGCAACTTTTAAGACATTTTCCAATGCTGTAGCATCGTGCGCAAAGTCAATCACAATTGTAATGTTAGTTTTTGTTTTAATGACTTCCATTCTACCTCTAACACTTTGTAGACTGCCAAAATAACGCGCGGTACTTACGCCCGCAATCTTCTCTACAATCGCATGTGCCATGGCGGCGTTTTCCAGATTGTATTGTCCCGGAAACTTGTTGACGAATGCTTTTGGGAATTTAAGCTTTGTGTAATCAACAATTTCGTACTTAGCGTGTGTCGGAAGTCTCTTTACAAGTTTGTACAAAGCTGGATCGAATTTGTTTAGCAAAGTTACATTAGATTGATCAAATAGTCTAGCCTTTGCATTTAAATATTTGGTAAAGGTTTTGTGATAATCCAGATGTTCGGGTGTGACGTTTGTGACTGCGCCGACTTCAAAGTTTAGTCCCCAAGTTCTGTGTTGATCCAAACCGTGAGAAGTTGTTTCAATAATTAGATGCTCACAGCCCTTTTTGTACATAGTGGCAATTATTTTGTGCAGTTCTATTGAATCGGGTGTTGTTACGTGGTAGCCGGTGTCAAGTTCAGACCCAGAAAACTTAGCTGATACTGTTGAAATAAGCCCAACCTTTTTCTTTAGTTTTTTAAGTAGTTGATAAGTTAACTCGCTGGTTGTAGTTTTGCCGTTAGTGCCAGTAATACTAAACAGTTTCATTCTCTTGTGCACGTTGCCGTGGTAGTTTGCGGCAATAATTGCACTAGCTTTTCGTGAGTCGCCCACTTTTATAAATAGAATTTGCGGATAATGCTTAGGCTTTACAGTGCTTTTTTCATGAACAATAACTCTAGCCCCATGCTTAATGGCATCCAAAATATACGAATGACCATCAACAGCCACACCGCGTATGGCTATAAATAAAGAGTTCTTCACACTATTTCTAGAATCGGTTGTTATCGAGGATACTTCGTTGGGTGCTTCTTTATTTACCTCCCCGTTCCAGTCCAACCCCTTCAAAAGTTCTTTCAGATTCATTTATGCATTATATCAAGCCATTGTGGGTGATGTTTGTGGCTTTGTTGTTCTTGCAAAGCTTCGGCCTGAAAAATGAACGCGTCAGTGTTGTCAATTACTTACTTTTTGTGTTTTACTCGACTTAATTGAACTAGAATCCTGTCTTTAGCGATCTTACTCTTACTGGCTGAGCAGGTCAGTCGGAAACCAAATTACTCTATAGAGTTGTTTTTTTCTTGATGTAAATTGTTCCAAGAAACCCAAATAAACTGATAAATAACATTGTATCCGCAACTATCCCAAGTTTAAACGCTGCAGTTGATCCTATAATAGCCCAAGATGCCGGAATAACGATTACGTATTTGGGTAGTTTTTTCAAATCTGTAAGTAAGAGAATTCCAAAAGTATAAATCGTTGTCGGACAAGGAAGACCAAAAGTTGGCATGCTTGGATACGTGTGTCCGGTTCTTATCGTTATTAATGGGTAGATAAGAAACGCATATATAAGTAGAGTGATTGATAAATATAAGCTGAACCCTTTTGGCTTAACAAAGTTAAGATCTTTCCTCACTAATCCTACAAAGATGAAAATCACAGATTGAATGACAAATACAAATCCAAATAATTTTGCAACGGGGTTTATCTGTGAAAAAAACATTATATGATAGGCAATTCCCATCCATGCCCACAAAAAAGCTAGGGTTGCTGGAACAACAAATTTATACTTGATATTTCCTTTAAGTACAATAAAAACCGATACCAATGCTATGGCAATTAGAAAAAATTGCATAGGAAATATCGCATTGTTATAGCTTGCGAATATTTCAAAAAAATCTTCTTTTGAGAATGGGATAGTCATTGATATAAAATATTACTTCTAAAGTACATTTTCAATTATTTTTTTATTGCTAACTGTCCTGTATGCGTCTTCTCCAGGCTATATGGCTGAGCATGTCGGTCAGGAACCAATTAATTCTCTAGGATTTATAAAACGTGTAAATCTTCTATTGAAGCTACGTAGTTACCGTCAATGTTGGTAACTATTAGCGATAATGTGAGATCACTTTGTTTACCGTCAATATATAAATCGTAGTCTACATGATATGTATCAAAATCACTTCCTTCGATTTTAATAACTTGTAAATCAGATAAGCTGAGTGCAGGTCTTTCTGTTACAGAACCTCCGTAATTCTTAATCGCTTTTTCTACCTCATCGTTACTTAATCTATTAGTCCTTTTTTCGGAGGAAAGATTCTTATAATTCTTAGAAA
Organism: uncultured Candidatus Saccharibacteria bacterium; assembly: GCA_964464645.1. GTDB lineage: Bacteria > Patescibacteriota > WWE3 > UBA101185 > UBA10185 > CAYXGU01. The sequence continues at coordinate 16,043 of CAYXGU010000001.1, read as the reverse complement.
TTAAAATTCCCTCTATAGTTTTAACTGCATTTATTATTTCTGGTGTAATTTTAATAAGCATTATACAAGTATATCACCCATATCATACAAGGTTTCTCCAGGCTATATGGCTGGGGATCAGGGATTCGAACCCCGATTTCTGCATCCAGAGTGCAGCGTGCTGCCATTACACCAATCCCCAACGATGGTGATAGCAAGTACTCTTGCGTCACACCAATCCCCAATGTACTTACCAACACACCACATTATTTACCTTTTTGGGAAAAATGCAACCGCTCAGCCTGCCGCCAACTATTCGCAGGCGCATTCGCCATCATTGCATACGCAACCGTTCTTACCGCACTCACACTTTTTGGTTTCAGCGGACGCGGTCTGAGTTTGTGCGCTTTGCACACCTTGTATATTTTGGTCAGCAGGTTCTTCCGTACCGGTCATTTCAGGCTCCTCATTCATAGTTACCTGTGGGGTTGTATCTTGCATAACGCCTCCTGTACTACTTGTATTTGTGTCTGTACTGCCGCCCATTCCTAACATCTTTTTTAAATTGTCAAACATTCTACAATCTCCTCCTTCCAAAAATAATCAAAAATAACAACTTTTAATATGATACCGCAATATATAGCGAATAGGCAAAAGGGTGCTAAAATCAGTGCATGAACACACAAAAGCATATGGAACAAAGAGTCGCCATTTTTGTAGACGTGCAAAATATGTACTATTCGGCAAAAAACCTGTATTCGTCAAAGGTTGATTTTGGCCGAGTGCTAAAAGAAGGGCTTGCAACTCGAAAGTTAATTCGCGCATTTGCATATGTTATTAAAGCCGATGTCGGTCTTGAAAGCGAGTTTTTCTCGGCTTTGGAACAGCGTGGGTTTGAGGTTAAGGCCAAAGAGTTGCAGGTGTTTTTTGATGGGTCAAAAAAAGGCGATTGGGATGTTGGACTGTGTATGGATGTTGTTAGATTATTGCCAAAAATTGATGTGATGATTTTGGTGTCGGGAGACGGTGATTATGTACCGATGCTCGAATACGCAAAGAGTCAGGGTGTGCGAACCGAAGTAATTGCGTTTGGCAAAACAGGGTCGGCAAAGCTGTTCGAATACGCAGACGAAGTCATAGACATGTGCCAAGAACCTGCCAAGTACCTTATAAAATCCAGAAATCTTTTTAAGGTCAAAGAAAATATTCAACATGCCAAAAGTCCGGTTGCCAACTAAGTATGTTCGCGAATTAGCCTACGGGTTACTCATTTGCCTGCCGATTTTTAGCGGGTATCACTTTGTGTATGCGCAAAAAATAATTCCAGGCGTGTACATTGGTGAAGTGTATGTTGGCGGCAAAAACTTTGTCGATGCTAAGGCCGAGGTTACCGAGTACGAGCAGGCATTAGCCAAAAATTTACAGCTGGTGTACGGCGACAACACATTTGAGTTTACGCAGGAAGAGCTTGGACTCGTATACAACACAGATGCGGCAGTGGTGCGTGCGTTTGAAATTGGCAGAACAGGCAACCTCTTTTTAGACACAAAAGATAAACTTGCCGGATTGATTAAGCCACTTAAAGTAAATGCATTTTATGACTTACGTGATGACGCATTAAGCGACCTATTGTCTTTTGTTAAAGGTGAGGTGAACGAATCCTCCGATAACGCATACTTTCAATACGTAGATGGTGAGCTAACAGTTGTACCCCAAAAAACCGGTGAAAAAGTAGATGGGCAAAAGCTATACGATGTGGTTGTTGCCAGTTTTGACAATATGGATTTTTCTGCCAAAAAAGTCGAGGTAGTTAAGGTAGAACCTGAATTGTCCAAAGAACAGCTTGAAGTATTTTTGCCCCAGGTCGAAGACATGGTTAAGAATGGCTTTTTCATTACGTTTGAAGACCGTACTTGGGAAGTTACTCCCGAAGAGCTGGTAAGTTTTATTGCGGTGAGTTCCGGCAAGCTAGACATAAACTCGCCTGCGCTTGAAGCTTATTCAGCACGGTTAGCAAAAGAGATAAACAAGCTTCCAAAGGGAAAAGTAACCGAGGGTGAAGACGGCAAAGTTATCACCTTTGAATTTGTGAGTGCAGGAACCGCACTTGACGAGCAAAAATTTACGGGTGATTTTAAAAATACATTTTTGAGTGGTGGCACTACAGTTGCGCTGAGTGTTACCAAAGTCGAAGGCAGCGAAGACCCCGCAAAATACGGTATTCACGCGTTGTTAGCCGAGGGCACATCGTCGTACAAGGGCTCAGCGTCGGCGCGAATTCATAATCTAACTCTTGCCGCTGAGCGTACCGATGGCGTTTTGGTGCCGCCAGGCGAAACATACTCGTTCAACAACACGGTGGGTGAAATTAGTGCGGCCACGGGGTTTGCGACTGCATATGTAATTTCAAACGGGCGCACGGTGCTGGGCGATGGCGGGGGCGTATGCCAAACATCCACCACGTTGTTTCGGGCGGTGCTAAATGCGGGACTACCGGTTGTGACCAGACATCCGCATGCATATCGGGTGTATTATTACGAGCAAGATATGCCGGCAGGATTTGATGCTTCGGTATACCAACCGGGACTTGATTTTAGATTTCAGAATGATACCGCAAATTACATTCTGGTAACTACAAGCGCAAACACCGACGAAAGCACGCTAAGCTTTAAACTATATGGCACGCCGGATGGTAGACAAGTAGAATTGTCGGAGGCAATATTGGTTAATGTAGTTGCGCCACCAGAACCCTTGTACCAAGATGACCCGACCCTAGAAAAAGGAGTCACCAAGCAAGTGGATTTTTCGGCGTGGGGCGGAACGGCGTCATTTGATCGCACTGTGACCCGTGGAAACGAAGTTTTATATGAAGACACTTTTACCACCCGCTACCAACCCTGGCGTGCAATCTATCTGGTTGGTACAAAGGACTAGAGGGTAATTTCGATTCCAACAATTGTTTGATTATTTGCTTCCGGTTGGTTTGATTGTTGAGTAGACGTTGAGATCGCAATTGCCTTGTTGTCTTTTGCGTATTCAACTGTGTGAAAAATGCCGGCATACCACTCGGTTGTAACCTTCCACCCTTCTTCCAGCAAAATATTTTTATAAAAACTTTGTACCTCGTCCTGCGATTGTGGTGTTTCGAGTGTAATTTGCTGTGTGCTCGAACTGTTGCTCGAGCCGATTTTTGTGGACCCTTTAGGGTACGGCAGATTTGTATCGAGCATTTGGCTTTGGGCACTTTTTACTTCGGGTACTTCAACTAGTGCTTTGGGTGCAAATGCCGAAAACTTAACATAAACCGCAAGCGACAAAATCGCCAAAGCAGAAAACGCAATTAATAGATTTGAAGACAGTGGCTTTTGTGGCATTAATTAAGTATATTTGGTTAGATATATAGGCGCAAGTTTGGGAATGTGGTAGAATTCGCCCAACTCAGTAACCCATAGCGGAGGTAGAAATGACAAAACCGCAAAACCCACAGCCAAATTTGGCGGAGCGTTTGTTTTCACTTGGTTGTGTTGTTATGACAACACTCGTTTTCTCGTTGGGGTGCATCGCGGTTGTGTACGCGATTCTTCTTATTTAGCAAATCAGTAGGAGGTACAAGTGAGCGATATTGATCAAGAGCAAAGGACCCTGACGGGTGGTTATAGTGACCCAGACGGGTTATCGCCTTTGCAAAAGGCAGAAAAAGAGCAGTGGGCAGTGTTTAACCGCGAAATGGCTCTTGTAGCAGCCATTGCGCTCATGATTGTCGCAGTATTCGTTGTGGCGATCTGGCTGCTTTAAGTTGGGAAGCCAAAAGTGTATATGCGGGCAGGAAGCAAGTCTTCCTTATACAACTACCTAAAGGTAGTGCCCGCACAAATTTTAGTTTTTTGGTAAAATTCCTATGTCTTATTTGAGCTAGTTTGTGATCCGTGGCCCCATCGTCTAGCGGTCAGGACGTCAGGTTCTCATCCTGGAAACCGGGGTTCGATTCCCCGTGGGGTCACCAAAGGTGTTTGTCGCTTTGTTCCATTAAGTTTTAGGTATACTCTTTCTAGGTGGAAAAATTCTTTTACACAAAGAAGCTGTCAGCTATCATAGAGACCATTTTTCTTATAGTTTTTGCTTATGGAATCTTTGTAGACAATTCTATAATGAAGGAACTTCCCGACCCCATTCTAGTTGAGCACGTATACTTAAAATTCTTTGTTTTTGTAGGTGGTGTAGTTGCTTTACTTAGAACGGTAGCCATTCTAGCCTCAAAGTATGTCGATAAGAATCCGGCTTCTTTACGATCGTTAGTCAGCCAGTGGCACTATCTTCTAAACTTGGGCAGGGCTGGCGCAAACTTATTCTTCCTTATTATAGTTCTGCTTTCTGCTACAGCTTTTATGTCTAGGGAAAACAGTTTGTCAGCAAATCTGCATGAAGTATTGGTAATGCTGTTTTTCTCAACGGCCCTACTTTATCCAATTTATAAAGGACTAGATGTTTTGGAAAAACCAACTGCAAAGAACATCCTTTTGTTATTTTTGCCTCTTTTATTGCTTGGAGCAGGGTACTTGCTACTGTAGTGCAACTAACCGACTAACAGAACCCACCAATGCATCATAAAAAAACTCCACTTTGTTTATTTCAGCACATCTTGCGGTCAGTGCGGCAAAGTCCTCATCGGATAAAGCAAGCGCATCAGACGTAGTAGGGTGCATAATGGCTTGCGTATTGCTTACGTGATCCAAGCCCAATGCATGCCCAAGTTCGTGTGCAACTGTATGCACAAATCTATCACGGGTGTCGTAAAAATAGATCTCAATTTTCTCATCGGCACTAGTGTATAACCCTTCTTCGGGTTTTGTAGCTAGGGTTGTGTTGAACTCATCCACGGTGTAGTTGTAGCCGATAATTTTTTCATTAAGCTGACTTTGAGTTTGTGCCAAGATGGCAGCTTCGTTATCTACGCGTGCAATTTCGGCTCTTAGCCTATTTTGGTCAGCAATAATTTTTTCGTATACGTCTTCGGGCGCGCCGCCTTTTTTGTTCCACTCGGCAATTTCTGCGTTTAGTGCTTGAATTTTTGCATTTAGTGTTACCACCTGTGCTTCGTACGCCAAAATCTGTGCTTCAAAATCTTGGCTAGCAGTCGAAATCTGTGAGTCCGCGTTATTCAAGGTACTAAGTAGTCTTTGGCGTTCGTCAAAAACTAGGTGAATATCAAGCTCTGCAGTTGGATCATGGACAAAAAGCGTTTTTCCGTAAGCCGTGTTCCAAATTTCGGCTGCCGCCAAAACATCGTTTTTAAAGGTTTGCATGTCGATATTAAATTTGGGATCAAGTCCACCAAGCGAAAAGCCTATTGGTTCATCGCAATAAGAAAAATATACAAGGCTGTGGTATCTGGCTGCGGCGTAGGTTTCAAGACGGGTGTTTGTTTGGCTGAATACAAATGCAATTGCGCAAATTAGCAGTAACATAATTAGTACAACCGCAAGTTTCTTCACGCTTTTAATTATAGCTTATGTTTGGGTGTGTATTGCGGTGGTGTCGAAGTTCAGACCATGTTTATCGTAGTTAGCTCAAGATCAGCTATCGTGGCGCGTGTAATGAGAGTATGTGCGATTACCATTCAAGCGAGTTGACATCACCCGGAGGCGGTAACTGTTTATATATATATTTAGAAAGTCAAAAAAGGCGGGTCGGAATATTTTTTGACAAAAAGCCCGGCTTTTTCCTCGACAATATTTTTTTCTGATGTTAAGTCCAGCTCAAAAATTTCTTCTACCTTGCTCAATATTTTAGTTATTTCATCTTCATCCAAAAACTTTCCTTTTGCAATTACTGTTTCAGCAAGTAATGTTGTAAATGTTGAGGTGGTAGACTGGTTTACACCATCAGCTTCTGGCTGATCCAAAGTCGCAGCAAAATCATGGAGTTTGCCCAGGTTTCCGATCTGCCGTTCGGAAAAATCAGCACTCACTTTATTTTTTAGACAAATCGCATAGTTTCTGGCTATAAGCCATGTTAACAGACGCGCATGATTTTGAGCCGCTGCGTCTGTGAATGTTTCGGTGGTCAGGTTTTCCAACTGGGTAAGGTACTCTTCAGGAACATCATATCTCGCGATAAAACTTGCCTTTCCATTAGAAGTTAGTTCGGCCGCCATCCACATTGCTGAAGTATGCATACTTTGTTTACTCTCAAATACATCCCCCAGTCTTTCCGGATCGGACAAACGTACCATCGCCGGCACTACATCTCTCTGTTCAAATTCGTTTTTTCGTAAAACGGAAGCATATTCAGTGGCACCATGCGCTTCAAGAAATTGCAAGAATTCTTTTGTTGGTAAACGTAACAATCCTATACTATCTCCAATATCTGCTCCACACTCTCGCAGGAAATTCCCCATCCCTGCATCTATTGTTGTTTCATCAATCCCTAACAGACCGGCTGAACCCCCATAAGTGTAATCCCCCTCGTTTAACGGGTCTCTGAGTCCAACACCTTTTACTGTAACAATTCCAATAGTTTTGTATCCGTTTATATCCTCTATCTCAACCGCATGCCTGGAATCGCCTATTTCCCTTCCTCTAGAGGCATACTCAGTTCCATAAAACACAACAGTTTCGCCAAATCCCTCGGCAACGGGTAATAACACTAATTTTTTCAGGTCTTCCGAATTTAGTCTGTAGAATGGGTTTGGTTTTGCCTCAACTTGACTTGCTAATTTTGTTTCCAACAACCTTATGGCGCTGCTCTCCTCTTCTCTAGTGGTTGAAAAATTATCATGATGTATAATCACAGATGTCTATAATACTACCATAATATGCAGGGCGTTCTTGCGTGTTGGTTGCAAAAAATGGTTCAAAACTGGCAGCCATTCAGCTCCAAAACCGTGTTATGAGCTAAAACATTGACACACACCCCAAACCCTGTTGTAATATTCACATAACAATTTTTCTCTCAAAGGAGGTGTAACATGACAGAAACAACACCATCCCAGCCCCAAGGTGGACAAGACAGCACAATGAAAACCGTGATTGTTATTCTTGTAGTCTTGGCACTTGGCGGACTTGGGTTATATTGGCTATCAAGTAACAGCGCAGAATCTCCTCCCCCGACCGAAGAAGAAACACTACAGCCGGAAGATGGTGCCGACACCGGCGATCAGACCGAAGAAGATATGACCAGAGCAAAGGCGCTCGCTCAGCTAAAGATCTTTACGGATTATGTGAATGTGATCGAGCCGCTGCTTTCAGAGGCCGGCCAAACAAACCTAGATGTAGTAGTTTTGTTTGTCGAAACCGATCCCACAGTTTTACTTGAAGACAAATCCACTTTTCCACAAGAAGTGCAAGATGCACTCGCAGTTGTTTTAGAAGAGGTAAAAACTAGAATAGGTGATGCACTTGCCGTTGTTGTTGACCAGCCGTCAGATGACGAAGTTGACGAAAACGGCGATCCGGTTGAAACACCGGTAGTTTCAGTTGGCGACGTTGTCACCTTAGAAGGTGTGCTTAAACCGCAGGTTTCAGACGGTCCGCTTGGTGTATTTTATACGCTGGTAGACGAGAACATCGGTGCAACTTTTTACTTTGTGTTTGAAGGTGCAGAAGCAGACAGAGTCGCAGACCTAGTTGGCGAACTGGTCGAAGTAACAGTTGAGATAACACAAGTAGACGAAGAAGGACGTGCAGTACTGTACAAAGTAGTTGATGGGCCTACCGTGATAGTAACCGAGAATCAGTAAGTACGCATAGTCGCAAAAAAAGATGGGCGTTCCTACTTGGAGCGCCTTCTTTTTTGGTTTTTTTACTGCGCAGCCTCAAACTTAAACGTTTCCATTATTTGTGTAAAGTAGGCGTCAAAGTTGCCGGGTTTTGTTTCAATGCGTGAGATAGCTATTATTCTTTGCTCGCCCGGTGCTTGTATAAATATAATGTCCCCCCACCATGCGTGTCCTTTTAGCACGGTGCCTGTTACGCCGGCAATGGTAAAGTCTTCTTGCACCAGGTTTTCGGGATCACGGCCAATAGTTATACGGTAGTTTTCAACCAATAGCTGTTTTTGCAAATCAACATATTCCCAAAAGCCCATCTTTGTTGGGTTGGAGTCGGCAAAAACGCCAAAACCGTCAAATTCCTGCACATTACCAGTTACCAGACTTTCGGGGTGCGCAAGTACAATAAGGCGACGTGATCCGGTTGAAATCGGCCCGTTTATAGAACAGCAAGAGGCATCCAGCTCACTCGGATACTTAAACGAAATTTCATTGCCACCACCGTTGTAAGTTTCCCACGTATCTATCGGGGTCGGTTGAATAGTGTTGGTAAATGTAAAGGAGTTGGCAATTTGATCTGCAGTATTTTTGTACACTTGTTCGTAACCGATGTCACCGTTGTAGACTTCTATAATTTCAAACAAATTATTTTCTTTTAACGCAAAAGTCTGGACGTAATTTACATCGCAATTTTCAACCCCAAACCGCTTTGCGGCAAAATCCGAAATCGCAATGTTATCAATTTTTGAAATAAAGACTGTGTCCGGACACACGCGTAAATATGTATTTTTGCGTGCATTTGCAATTTCATCGAGGTTGGTATTCACAACTTCACCGTGCAGCACAATTTTTACCAAATAACCGTCAACAACGTCAGTTTCTTCAACAATAGGTTTTTCCTGATTTTTGCCCTCATACGTAATTTTATAAGTTGCGAGCTCGGTTCCGGTAATAGGTGCCGGTTCAGTTAGCTTGGCTTCCGGCGGGTACATTACCGAAATACCCTCGTTTACGTTAAAGTACGTTTTCCATGTACCATCTGTTATCTCGGGCTCTTCTATTATTGGTTCCTCGGGTTCTGGGGTTGGTTCAGAAGGTTGTGAAGGGTCAGTAACTTGCGCAATTTGCTCTCGCAAAAACACGAACGGATTAATTCCGGCCTGCATCAAAAAATATGTTACAAAAATGCCCAACCCTATCACAATTAGCCCAAAAAGAATAAATACGCTTGCTTTGTGACTGCGGCGTCTTTTTACCGGTGTTAGGGCGTCTGTCGCGGAAATAGTATCGGGTATGGTTGGCTGTTGTGCTTCGGGCTGAATTTGTTCCATAGTTTTATTTTATATTTTCCCAAGCTTTTTTGCTAATTTTTGTGTGTCTTGCAACAGTGTTTCTACTTCTGCAAGCCCTGTAACCCAAAAGTTTTTGTCGGTAATATCAATTCCAAGTTTTCGAAAGCTGGTCTTTGGTGATTCCGACCCGCCTGCGGCTAAAAAGTCTTTTACAGCTAAAATAAATTTCGGATCCTGCTTTACCTTATTTTGCAGGGCTTTCGAAATAAGCAAGCCACTTGCGTATGAGTACACATAAAAAAAACTCCTAATGTGGCTCCAGTATATCCACCAGTTTTGCGATTCCGGTGGGTGGTTAACATACGAACCCATATATGCCTTCATGTGTTTTTGAAACAGCTTGCCAATTTGCGTTTTTGATAAATAGCCCGCTTGTCTAAAGGTTGCATGTAATTCCTGTTCAAATTTATAGCAGGCAACTTGTCGCAAAATTGTCGCCACATTGTCGTCCATTCTCATCATCATAATTGCCAGTTTGGTTTCGTCGTCTGCCTCGCGCAAAACCCTTTCCAGCACAAAGTCTTCCATAAATGTGCTTGCAACTTCTGCGGTTGACAGCGGTGTCATATAATTTAGCTCACTCTGAACTTTAATAAGTTCAGTATTAATACCGTGCCCGACCTCGTGTGCAAGGGTTAATACATCATTTAGCTTGTTTGAGTAATTAAGCAAAATATAAGTAGGGTGATCTCTTAACCAGGTTGTGCAAAATGCACCGCCCGACTTGCCTTTTTTTGAATACACATCAATGTGGCCATTGGCAACATACGTGTCAAAGATCTTGCCAAAATCCTGGTCCAGGTCGTAAAAAGTCTCACGTGCTAGGGTGCACGCCTTCGCAAAATCATACCGTGTGTTAACAGTTCCGTACTCGGCTGAGCGGTCGTGGTACTCAAGCTTTGGCACACCCAAGAGTTGCGCCTTTAATTTGTAATAGCGTTTCGAAATACTAAAATGGTCGGCAACAGTTTGAAGCATTACGTCTACCACTTTGCTTTCAATATCATCTGAAATGTGGCGTCCAAGATCGGGGCGGCTAATTTTGCGCATATCATCAGCAACTTTTTTTGCTTCAAGCAGTGAATTTAGCTCATGCTCGGCCACATCAGACTGTTTTTCAAGCACTCTGTTTATTTCTTGTGCTACACTGTCGCGAACTTTTTTGTTCTTACTTACAAGTAGGTTTGGAGCTTGAGAAAAAGGGACCTTAGTCTGCTTATCTTGTTCGGTCAAAACCACAATCTCCTCTTTAGCTAGCAAAGCCGAAAGCATTGCCCGCCAATTTGAAAACGAGGTTTTTGCCATTAAATTGACTACTTTTTCTTCGGGTTCGGTTAGCAAGTATTTGGCTTCGGCAAAACTTTTCTCCAGAAAGTGTTTGTACTCCTTAAGGTCCGCGTAGGCCAAAAATCGTTTTTGGTCTTTTTTAGGCATGGTCGAAACCCGGTGCATAAAAAACTGCATCTCATTTTCGATCCTCACTGACTGCTCGGCTATTTTATTATTCATGGCCTTAATGTTTGGATCGTTTTTATCAAGCGACCCTTTAAGACTAAAGTAAAAGCCAACCTTTCCGCCCATGGCGTAGGTGGTTACCCATTTTTCAAACTCACTCAGCGCACCTTTTAAGATTTTTGGTTCGGAGAGGTAGTCGGTACGAGGTTCCCACTTTTTTACAAATTTTTGTGCTTCGGTCTCGCATTTTGCCAAAAATATTTTTATTGTCGGATCCGCGTCACTTACTAGTAAAAGTGACAAATCCCAAGTTGTTTTCATACGCCCATTTTACCATCTGCTATACTATTTACATGACTTCTCAAGGAAATACACTTATAAAAGCATTGGTTCTAGTGGTTGGAGTGGTTTTTATGCTAGCAGTGTCAAAAAATATGCTTCAGCAAAAGCAGGTATCCAACAGTATTGAACAGGCGCAAAGTCAAATTCAAGAAAACATGTGGCTTCCAAGCCCAGAGTTGCCTGCAGATTTGCCGCTAGCAATTTCCGAAAATCTGCAATTTACAGATGTTGTGCCGCAGGCGATGGATGACGGCACTTTTAAGGTTGAAATACCCGAAAGTACAATTAACCAGATGATTACTGCCAATATTCCCCAAGACATGGGTAGTGAAAATCCCGTAACAACTGTGCAAATTGATCTAGGCGATGGGTCAGCTACGGTTTATGCACAGTGGAAAGAAGGGCAAACTGTAAGTGCAACCGTTGCGCCGACTGCTGACGCAAAATCTTTTTCAATAAGTAATGTCGATGTATCGGGGTTTGGTTTTATGGATTCGGTGTTTGAATCTGCCGCCGGCACCATTATGGAGCAAACCTTAACCAGTGTGTATTCTCAGCAAGATATGGGAAATTTAGAGCGGATTGAAATTAAGCCCGAGGCACTAATAATTTACTATTCAACTCCGTAGTTATTTAAATAAGGCTTTAGCGGTATCCCAAAAGAACGGATTATTGTTAACAGTCTTTTCCCAATACCACCATTCAGCGCCCCACAGGTATAAATCAGCAAAGCCGGTTTTTTGCGCATAGCTTATTGTTGACAAAAAGTCGGTTCTGGACATAGTTTTGTTTTTGTCCTCCTCAGACAATTGGGAGTTGATGCCCGGTCCCCATGGTTCTGCCTGAAGTTCGGTGACTATAATGTCCGCAGGTGGTACACGGACAATATCGGCTTTAATTTTGTATGTCCAATGTGCGAGCGGGTATTGAAAGTAGATTGATCGGCCTCCAAACACCTGCCAAAAATCAAACCAAATTTTTCGATACATTGAAATGCCCAGTTTATCTCCAAGTTTGTGTGTTGGATACCACAAGCCGCCCTCGCCGCTGTCCTGTACCAAAATCGGCCGGCGGTCAAGACTGCGCACAATTTTTACTTCTTGTTCAACAACATCTTGTTCTATGGTTAAGCACTCGCCAAATGGAAAGAAGGGCTCATTTTCAACCTGCCACATTTTAATAACATCGTACTTTGCTAAAGTTTGGACGGTTTGTTTAACAAATTCATATTGCTCGAATTTTTTAACGTCTTCATTTGGAATATCTGTCCACCAGTCGGGCTCAAAACATTCCGGCCAGCGCGGCACCTTGCGGCCGACGACAAGTGTTACGTTTAGATCTCTTTTCTCGGCTTCATCAAGCTGCCACATAATATCGGTATAATCGTATTGGTCTTTTGTCTTTTCAATGTCATCCCAATAGGCAACCAGCCTAATGTTTTTTGTGCCAAGGTCATCCAAAATTGCCAAATAAGTTTCCTGCCAGTTTAGACCCATCTCTGCCGCATACTTATTACTAAATGTTGTGCCATAGTTAATATTTTGCTGCGGCGTGGGTTTTATGAAAACAAATATCAGCAACGGTAACACAACAATTGTCACACACAAGAAAAAAAGATACCGCACAATGCGCAGCGAAAATAATTTTTTTATTAGTTCTAAAGCTTTTTTTGCTTCTTTTTTGACAGTGTTTACCATCTTATTGTGTTTTCCTTGCAAACTTCACCATACATGTACCCCGAATCGCGAAGTGTGCGTTTAAGGTCATGTTCACGGTCAATTTCAACCAGCCCAAAGCGCGGCCAAAAACCCTCGTGCCACTCAAAATTGTCAAGCAAAGACCAGTAAAAATACCCTTTAAGATGGGCACCCCTTTTCATGGCCATAGCACATGCAATAAGGTGATCGACAATAAAGCGCTGTCTATACTGATCTTTTGCGTCTGCCAGCCCATTTTCAGTTATGTACACCGGAACATGATACCTTTTTAAATACACTAAAATGTGTTCAAGACCCTTTGGATTGATCCACCAGTTTAAATCACTTACATAATCATCGGGGTTTGTACGGCGCAGGTTTGTTATGCGATTGGTGAAGTAATAATTTAAGCCGATTAAGTCCAAATGTTTGCGGATTGGCCACAAAAAAGAATCCCGCCCAAGCCAATTAAGCATCTTAACTGCTATTTTGTCCCAGATTTTAGCTTTAGTGTATGGATCGGTTTCGTACCACACGATGTTTTTTACAAGCCCAACCTGGTACTGCGGATTAACTTTTTTTATTGCCGTTGCCGCGCGGTTATGTGAATGAATCATATTGCGTTGCACAAAAAGTGAGACAAATGGGTTTTTTTTCTGTGGCGGCCAAATGCCTCTAAAATAACTTTGGAACATATAAACTTGCGGTTCATTTATGGTCAGAAAAAAGTCAATATGGTCGCCAAGTTCCTCCGCAACTTTTTTTGCGTAATTTGCAAACAAACTAATACATTCCGAATTTGCCCACCCGCCTTTTTTGCTAAACCAGAGCGGATTTGTAAAGTGATGCAAGGTTACAAAAGTTTTAAGTCCCCGTGCTTTTGCTGCCAGTAGTACCTCGCGATAGTGATTAAACTCCGCTTGATTAAATGTGCCCTGTGTTGGTTCAAGTCTTGCCCATTCAACCGAAAAGCGTACCGCATTATTGTTTAACTCTTTGCAAATATCGAAATCTTCCTCGTACCTGTTGTAGGAATCGCATGCAATACCTGATTTTTCCCGTGGAAATTCTTGATTTAGACTTCGCTTTTCTTCCCACTCCCACCAGTCTGAATTTGTGTTGTTACCCTCGACCTGATGCGCGGATGTTGCTGTGCCCCACACAAAATCTACCGGAAACGTAAATTTTTCCATGCATAAAGTATACACATTTATGCTAAATTTAAGGTAGTGATAACAAGACTTGTAAGCCCAATAAAAATTACCGGCGATAAAGTGACGATTCTTGATGAGCATATACTGCGGACGGTATCAATTGATCAAATTGTGCACGAAAGCGTTTTTGGACTGGAACAAGAAAAACAATCTACCCGCTGGTTAATTTGGGAATTGGCACGTGAGCTTGGAATTTATCCCGCATCTATTCTTGGTCTGTATTCGGCGATTGCCGATAACAAAGTTACACCTGTGTTTACCGTACCGGCTATGAACATCCGCGGATTAATTTATGATGTTGCGCAAACGGTGTTTAACGTAGCCAAAGATTCGCATGTTGGTGCTTTTGTGTTTGAACTCGCACGGAGTGAAATGAAATATACGTTCCAGACCCCCGAAGAATACGTGTGTGTACTGTTGGCGGCGGCTATTAAAACCGGCTGGCAGGGGCCGGTGTTTATACAAGGAGATCACTTTCAGCCAAAAGCTGTGACTGGTGGGGTGCCCGCGACAGGCGAAAT
>CAYXGU010000001.1:0-1705 GCA_964464645.1 uncultured Candidatus Saccharibacteria bacterium | reverse complement strand
AATCGACGCTCTAAAAGCGTTAATTGCCGAGTCCGTAACCGCCGGAATTTACAACATAGATGTTGACGCTTCAACCCTGGTTGATCTTGAAAAAAATACTGTTTCTGAACAACAGGCGCCAAACGTTAAGTACTCTCTAGAATTATTCAAATATGCAACCGCAGTTCAGCCAAAGGGTATTATACTGTCTTTGGGTGGCGAAATCGGCCACATTGGAGGCAAGAACAGTACGCAGGCAGACCTTGATGCTTACATGGCAGGGCTTTTGGCAGGCGGGGAAACAACCGACAAATTACAGCTAAAAAAAATTAGTGTGCAAACCGGAACGTCACACGGTGGCCAAGTTGGGATCGGCGGTAACATTCTTAACGCTGGGTTGGATTTGTCGGTACTTACAAACTTAACAAAAATTGGGCGTGAAAAATACAACCTTGCAGGGTGCGTACAGCATGGCGCATCAACTTTGCCCGACATGTTTTTTTCGCACTTTCCTAAGTCCGGTGCGGTAGAAATTCATTTGGCAACCGGATTTCAGAATTTTATCTTTGATCACCCCGATTTTCCTAGTAAACTGCTTGCTGACATTAACGCCTGGATCGACAATGATCTTGCAGCAGAAAAAGATCCTAGCTGGAGTGACATGCAGGCACGATATAAACTGCGCAAAAAGGCCTGGGGAAAATTTAAACGGGAATTGTGGTACATGGACAGGCAGGCAAAAAGCAAAATTATGTGGGATTTAGGTGCGCGTTTTAAATATATATTCGATGCGTTAAATGTGATAGACACGCAGTATCTTGTAAAAAAATATGTAAAGCCGGTGGAGGTGAGAAGACAGAAAGAGGAGTTTGGGAAGAAGAGCGTTATCGTGCAGGCTACTAGGTAGTCTCATGCTTAGTCTGTTTTGTAGTATACTCGCAACATCAGAATAAAAAAATCCAGTGTAGATAGGAGATGAGAAAAATGAAGAAGCTCCGTTGGTCTGTGGTTATCGTTACAATCGCGTTTCTTGTGTTAACAAATGCAATATATGCACTAGAAGCCCACTTAAGCGTTTTTAGCAAGATAACGTGGATATTGAAGTTTATACCTCTCGAAAGTTATGTTGAGGAAAATCTTTCCGGAAGGTACGAGAAGGATCTTGTAGGCGAAGGCAGTACCGATAGGTGGCTATTCGGAGGGCTTTATCCGGCCATATATCCGCCAGAAAGTAAGTTTGAGTCTTTTGCCATAGACTTGTACTTTCAGTCTGTTGATATAGATCCGAAAACTCTTGCTATGACGGTAACTTATATACCAAGATTCGATTTGTATGTATTCACAAACGAAGATTGGGAGCCTCCAGCCGTCATATACAGATCAACTATAGAAGGAACACTGTTAGATGTGTGCATTGACGATGGCACGGAAATTGTTTGTTATCCTCCTACAGATTGCTCGGCCGGGTGTTCCGCTGAGGAATTGGAGCACGCCCAAAGCTATTTTAGAGAGGTTTCAGAATACACCTACCTAAGGAGCTGGAAGTTCTATGTTGGCGAATGGGCGAGGTATGAGCTATTAGGTATTAAACCCTTTCCGCAGTCCAACTCCGAGCCATCCTTAGCAGTCTAGCAGAAGGTCAATGAAATCGTGGTTAGGATCGCGGTCTTTATTGCTAAGCTACGCGGAATTGAGGTCCCGACTTTTCAGACTGGTCCGAGTTCAT